>NZ_BAAFGR010000048.1:0-46775 GCF_041154655.1 Nocardia sp. JMUB6875 | reverse complement strand
GTGACGATGCGTTGGCGGGGGTCGCCGGGGAGTTCGAGGTTCTCGTAGGAGAAGTGCAGGGTGCCGGAGTGGGGGTGGGCGATGAGTTTGGTGCCGTGGGTGCGGAGTTCGACGGCGCCGGTGCGCCAGAGGGCGGCGAATTCGATACTGCCGGTGGCGAGTTCGTCGATCAGGGCGATGGTGTCGGGGTCGTTCGGGTAGAGGCCGGTGACGCGGCGCAGTTGGGCGACGGTGGCCGCGGCGACGGAGTCCCAGTCGAGATAGAAGTCGCGGGCGGCCGGATCGAAGAACAGTGCGCGGGCCATGTTCTTGTCGGCCATCGAGCCGAAGACGTAGTGCGCCAGTGGGTTCGCGGCCAGGACGTCGAACAGGTCGGTGATGACGACGGCGGGCGCCTTGTCGATGAGGTCGAGCATGCGCAGTAGTTCCGGACGCGGTGTCGGAGCGGCGGATTCGACCGTGCGCGGTGGACGAGCGAGCGCGTGCAGGTGTTCGGTCTCGATGTGGTTGAGCCGCAATGCCGTGGCCAGCGAGTCGAGGACCTCGGCCGACGGGTTGGCGGCGCGGCGTTGTTCGAGGCGCTGGTAGTACTCGGCGCTGATGCCCGCCAAGTGGGCCAGTTCGGAGCGGCGCAGGCCGGGTACCCGCCGCATGCCGGAGGGCGGCAGCCCGGTGTCTTGCGGATCGATCCGGGCGCGCCGGGACTTCAGGAATTCCGCCAGGTCCTCACGTACGGCCATGTCCGCAGTGTGGCACAGCGCGGCGGTGGGTGGCCCTGGGAGTACGAGGCACGGCGTGAGCTGGTTAGGGGCTTTCGGGGCCAGCAAGCTCGAACTCGTGAACGAGAGATTCCAGCGGGGAGCCGCCAGGCAAGCCGAACTCGGTGGGGCGGGCGGTGTTCGGGCACGCGTCTATGGCGAACTGGCCGACATCGCACCGGACCTGCACCGGTTCGCGGTCGAGTTCGCCTACGGCGATATTCATTCCAGGCCCGGCCTGGATGCGGGCCGTCGCGAGCTGGTGATCATCGGCGCGCTCATCGCGCTGGGCGACACCCGGCCGCAGTTGGAGGCGCACCTCGGCTCGGCGCTGAATGCCGGTGTCGTACCGGGCGAGATCGTCGAGGCGATCCTGCAGGCCCTCCCCTACGCGGGCTTCCCCCGCGTGCTCTCGGCCATGTCCGTCGCCCGCGGCGTCCTGGCCGCCCGTGATCTGCTTCCCGTCCCCGATTCCATTGCACCGTAGGAGAATTGCCATGCCCGCCACCGCTCAGCAGCGCGCCGAGATCATCGAGGCCGCCACCCGCTTGTTCTGGTACATCGACATTCGCGACTGGGACACCTTCCCCAGCGTCTTCGCCGACGAAGTGACCCTGGACTATTCGAGCATCTGGGGCGGCGAGCCCTCGACCGTCACCCCGGCGCAGATCCGCGCCGACTGGGAGAAGCTCATCGGCGCCTTCGACGCCACCCAGCACCTACTCGGCAATCACCTCGTCACCGTCGACGGCGACCGCGCCGAGCTCACCGCCGTCTTCCAGGCAATCCACTTCCTGGCCAACCGTTTCGGCTCGCCGCGCTGGACCCTGGGCGGCACCTATCGGATCGGCCTGCACCTGGTCGACGGCGATTGGAAGATCGACACCGTGGTGATGACAGCCCAGTGGGCGGACGGCAACAAGGACATACTGATGATCGTCTCTGGTGGAGAGCGCCCGGAAGCGGCGTAGCAGGTCTCACCCGGACATGCGAATGGGAAGGACTATTTCCTTCCCATTCCAATCTATATCGCACATGGGGGCTTGCCGCAAGGCCCCGGTAGTGGCGCACAATCTCTTCCCTAAGGCCGCAACCTGCGGAAATTGGTATCCGCGGTGGGCGGGGACGGCCAGGCGGGAAGGGTGAGGTGCTGGTGACTGATCAGGGTTATGAAAACGAACTGCGCTCCGAGCAGGAGTACGTGGCCGGTCTGTACGCGCGGCTCGATGCCGAGCGCGCACGGGTGAAGGGCCGCTACAACGACACGTTGACGGTGCGCGGCAATGCGACGGCGCTGGTGGAGCGCGATGCCGAGGCGCGGGCGCTGGCCAAGGAGATCAATCGGCTGGGTGTGGCCGACAACGGCCTGTGCTTCGGCCGGCTCGACAGTGTGACCGGGGAGCGGACCTATATCGGCCGCATCGGGATCTTCGATGAGGAGAACGAATTCGAACCGCTATTGATGGATTGGCGTGCGCCCGCGGCGCAGGCCTTCTACATCGCGACGGCGGCGAGCCCGGAGAACATGCGCCGCCGTCGTCAGTTCCACACGCGCGGGCGGACTGTGGTGGACTTCACCGACGAGGTCTTCGGTCGTCCGGGTGAGGGTGAGCGCGGTGACGCGGCGTTGCTCGCGGCGGTCAACGCGCCCCGCGGCGAGGGCATGCGCGACATCGTGGCAACCATTCAGGCCGAACAGGATCGGATCATCCGTCTCGATCACCCGGGTGTGCTGGTGATCGAGGGCGGCCCGGGCACCGGCAAGACGGTGGTGGCACTGCACCGGGTGGCGTATCTGCTCTACACCCAGCGCGAGCAGATGGAACGCAATGGCGTGCTGGTGGTCGGCCCGAACAAGGCCTTCCTCAAGCACATCGGACGCGTGCTGCCGTCGCTGGGCGAAACCAACGTGGTGTTCACCACCACGGGCGAACTGCTGCCCGGCCTGCACGCGACCGCCGAGGACACGCCGGATGCGGCGCGGCTGAAGGGTTCGCGCAAGATCCTCGAGGTGCTGAAGGCGGCCGTCGCCGACCGGCAGCGGGTGCCGCAGGATCCGATCGAGCTCGAATTGACCGATGTCACAGTGCGAATCGGCGCGGACATCGTGGGCTGGGCGCGGGAGGAGGCGCGTGAGAGCGGGCGTCCGCACAACGAGGCCCGCGCGGTGTTCCTGGAGGTGCTGACCTGGGCGCTCACCGAGCGCGCGATCGCCAAGATCGGCAAGGGCTGGCTGACCCGAGAGGACAAGGAGGCGTGGGAGAACATGCGCGCCGACCTGCGCACCGAGCTGGCCGAGTACGAGGGCTTCGCGGCGGCGATCGAGGAGCTGTGGCCGACGCTGACGCCGGAACAGCTACTGGGCGAACTGCTTTCGTCGCAGGAGCGCTTGACGGCGGCCGGTGCGCCGCAGGCCCTCTACCGCGCCGAGGGTGAGGCGTGGACAATCTCGGACGTGCCGCTGCTCGACGAGCTGGTCGATCTGCTGGGCCGCGACACCTCCGCGGAGGAGGCCGCGGCCGAGCGGGAGCGCAAGCGCCAGATCGCCTATGCCGAAGGCGTGCTGGACCTGCTGGTGAGCCGCGCCGACCACATGGACGACGAGGACCACCTGTTCGCCACCGACCTGCTCTACGGCGAGGACCTGGCCGAGCGTTTCATCGAACGCGATACCCGCGAACTCGCCGAACGCGCTGCGGCGGACCGGGATTGGACCTACCGCCACATCGTGGTCGACGAGGCGCAGGAGCTGTCGGAGATGGACTGGCGGGTCCTGATGCGACGCTGCCCGAGCCATTCCTTCACGGTCGTGGGCGATCTCGCGCAGCGCAGTTCCCCCGCGGGCGCGACCTCGTGGGCGACCATGCTGGATCCGTACGTCCCCGGCCGCTGGCTCTACCGGTCGCTGACGGTGAACTACCGCACCCCGGCCGAGATCATGGCGGTGGCCGCGGCGGTGCTCGCCGACTTCGCCCCGGACGTCCAGCCGCCGGAGTCGGTGCGCGCCTGCGGCGTCCAGCCGTGGTCGCGTCAGCTCTCCATCGACGACATGCCTTCGGCCATCGAGGAATTCGTCCGTGAGGAGGCGCAGCGGGAAGGCACCAGCATCGTGATCGGCCCGCCCGGTATGCCGGGCACGGTGCCGGCGTGGGAGACCAAGGGCCTCGAGTTCGACGCGGTGCTGGTGGTCGAACCCGACCACATCCTGGACGAGGGCCCGCGCGGCGCGGCCGAGCTGTACGTCGCGCTCACCCGCGCCACCCAGCGCCTGGGCGTGCTGCACGAGGGCCCGCTCCCCCAGGCCCTCGCCGGTCTGGCTCCGCGCGTCGATCTCTCCACGGCGAAGTAGGGCTGCTTACACGTCGAAGTAGAGCTCGAATTCGTAGGGGTGCGGGCGGACGTTGATCTCGGCGATCTCGTTCTCGCGCTTGATGCGGATCCAGGTGTCGATCAGGTCCTCGGTGAAAACCCCACCCTGCGTGAGGTATTCGTGGTCGGCCTCGAGGCGGTTGATGACCTCCTCGAGGCTGCCCGGCGTCTGGGTGACCTCGGCGCTCTCCTCCGGGGTCAGCTCGTAGAGGTCCTTGTCGACCGGCAGCGCGGGCTCGATCTTGTTGGTGATGCCGTCGAGCCCGGCCATCATCATGGCCGCGAAGGACAGGTACGGGTTGCCCGAGGAGTCGGGGCAGCGGAATTCCAGGCGCTTGGCGCTGGCACTGGTTCCGGTGACCGGGATGCGCACGGCGGCTGAGCGATTACGCTGGCTGTACACCAGATTCACCGGGGCCTCGTAGCCGGGCACCAGGCGCTTGTAGGAGTTGACGGTCGGGTTGGTGAACGCCAGCAGGGACGGCGCGTGGTGCAGCAGCCCGCCGATGTAGTGCCGCGCCAGATCCGACAGTCCCGCGTACCCGGCTTCGTCGTAGAACAGCGGTGAGCCGTCCTTCCACAGCGATTGGTGCACGTGCATGCCCGAGCCGTTGTCGCCGAACAGCGGTTTGGGCATGAAGGTGACGGTCTTGCCGAACTCCCACGCGGTGTTCTTGATGATGTACTTGTAGAGCATCAGATCGTCGGCCGCGGCGAGCAGCGTGTTGAATTTGTAGTTGATCTCGGCCTGCCCCGCGGTGCCGACCTCGTGGTGGCCCTTCTCCAATTCGAATCCGGCGGCCTGCAGATTGGTGCACATGCGGTCGCGCAGATCCACATCGTGGTCATAGGGCGCCACCGGGAAATAGCCGCCCTTGGGCCGGATCTTGTAGCCGCGGTTCGGGGTGCCGTCGGCATTGAGTTTCTGGCCGGTATTCCAGTCCGCCGACGCCGAATCCACCTCGTAGAAGGCGCGATTCATGGTGGTGTCGTAGACCACCGAATCGAAAATGTAGAACTCGGCCTCCGGACCGAAATACGCGGTGTCGGCAATACCGGTGGAGCGCAGATATTCCTCGGCCTTGCGGGCCACATTGCGCGGATCGCGGCTGTAGGCCACGCGGGTGTGCGGATCGTGGACGAAACAGTCGATATTGAGGGTTTTGGCGGTGCGGAAGGAATCCAGTTGCGCGGTACGCAGATCCGGCAGGAGGAGCATGTCGGATTCGTGGATGGCCTGGAAGCCGCGCACCGACGAGCCGTCGAAGGCGATGCCGTTGTCGACCAGATCCGGGCCGAACATGCTGGCCGGGATCGAGAAATGCTGTTGGATACCGGGGACGTCGCAGAATCGGATGTCGACGTATTCGACTTCCTCGGTGTTGATGTAGTCCTGTACTCCATTGGTGGTAGGGGTGATCACCGCTCGCTCCTCGTGGCCGCGCACGCCTACCCGATCGGACGGCCCGGTCGGGGTCCGGCGGTCCTGTTCGTGCTAACACGATACGTCGCGGGCATAACCGGCGGACGCGAATGAGCCTGTGTATCAAGATCATTCGTTAATTTCCGCTCACCCCGAAGGGCGTCCGGCGGGCAGCGCGGCCCCGGAGCCGGACCCCTCTCCCCCGCCTTTGTCACTGTGCACAAATCCGCCGACACAGATCTTCGCCATTGCCAGTAGTCCGGCCCGTCCTTTGTGCGGTCTGCTGTACTCCGTGAGTTCTACACCGGCTGCGGGAACGGCCCCGCGCACGATGGTCGAGGCGTTCCAGGCCAATGTGGCCCGCTACCCGGACGCGGTCGCGCTGCGCACGCTCGGCGGCGAGGTCGCCATCACCTGGCGCGAGTACGGGGCGCGGGTGCGGGCGCTGGCGACCGGGCTGGCGGCGCTCGGCATCGGGCGCGGCGACACGGTCGCGCTGATGATGACCAACCGGCCCGAATTCCACCTGTGCGACACCGCGATCCTGCACACCGGGGCCACGCCGTTCTCGGTGTACAACACCAACCCGGTGGATCTGCTGGTCTACCAGTTCGGCAATGCCGGCAACAAGGCGATCATCTGCGAGCGGCAGTTCGCGCCGCAGGTGCTGGCGGCCGTCGAGAAGGCCGCGGCGCAGGGCGTCACGGTCGAGCATGTGATCTGCGTGGACGAGGCGCCGGCGGGGTGCGTCTCGCTCGCCGAGGTCGAGGCGACCGAACACGACGGCTTCGATTTCGAATCCGCCTGGCGCGCGGTCGATCCCGAGGATCTGCTGACCATCGTCTACACCTCCGGCACCACCGGCCCGCCCAAGGGCGTCGAGCTCACCCACACGAACTTCCTCGAGAACGCCAAGGTGGTGGACGAATTCGGCGGCGGCTCACCCGCCGACAAGGTGGTCTCCTACCTGCCCGACGCGCACGCGGCCAATCGCTGGTTCGCGCACTACCTGTCATTGCTGACCGGCGGCCAGATCACCACCTGCCCGGATCTCAAGCAGGTGGCCTCCGCCCTGACCGAGGTGCATCCGACGGTGTTCCTGGGCGTGCCCCGGGTGTGGGTGAAAGTCAAAGCGGCACTGGAGGAACGCTTCGCCGCCGAGGCCAGCCCGGTCAAGCGCCGGCTCATCGCCTGGGCGATCGAGACCGGCCGGGCCCGGGCCCGCGCCGCCTCGGACGGACGCGGCCAGAACATCCTCGCGACGCTGCGGTTCCGGCTGGCGGATCGCCTGGTGCTCAACACCATTCGCACCCAGCTCGGCATGGATCAGATCCGCATCGCCGTCACCGGCTCCGCGCCGATCCCGAAGGACACCCACGAGTTCTTCCTGGGCCTGGGCCTTCCGCTGTGCGAGGGCTACGGCATGACCGAATGCACCGCGGGCGCCACCGTCGACCGCCCCGAACGCATCAAGATCGGCACGGTCGGCCGCCCGCTGCCCGGCGCGGAGGTCCGCATCGCCGAGGACGGTGAGGTGCTGGTGCGCGGCAAGATGGTCATGCGCGGCTACCGCAACGCCCCCGACAAGACCGCCGAGACCATCGACGCCGACGGCTGGCTGCACACCGGCGATATCGGCGAACTCGACGCCGAGGGCTTCCTGAAGATCGTCGACCGCAAGAAGGAACTCATCATCAACGCGGCGGGCAAGAACATGTCGCCGACCAATATCGAGAACACGATCACCGAGAACACCCCGCTCGCGGGCACGGTGGTCGCGATCGGCGAGGGCCGCTCCTACAACACCGCGCTCATCTGCCTGGACCCCGATCTGGCCGCCGCCTTCGCCGAGCGCCACCAGCTAACCGACCGGAGCATCGCGGCCCTGGCCCAGGACCCGCTGGTGCTGAAGTCCCTGCAAGAGGGCGTCGACGCCGCGAACGCCAAGCTCTCCCGGGTCGAGCAGATCAAGAAGTTCGCGGTGCTGCCGGATGTGTGGGCACCGGGCAGCGATAACCTCACGGCGACCGGAAAACTCAGGCGCAAACCGATAGCTACCAACTACGCCGCTACTATCGAGTCGCTGTACGGGTAGTAGGAGAGTTATGCACGCGCGATTGCGGGACCGAGCGCTCGAGGAGCTGTACCGGCGTGCGGTCGTGGCGCGCGAGGCGATCCCCGAGGCCGTCGGACCCTATCGAACCCTGCCGGAACCGCTGGTCAGCAGCGGTTTCGAGCGCGGCACCAAACTGAATGTGGACCTGTTCTTCGACTTCATCCGCACGGGTCGTCCGCCCGCGCCGGAGGACACCCACGAACTGGTGCAGATCGCGCTGAGCCGGGTGCGCGACGGCGAATCCCTCGAGGATGTGCTCAGCCGCTACAGCCTGGGCGCGGAGTACATCTGGTCGCGGCTCAAGGAGTCCGCGACCGAACCCGAGCGGGAACTGCTCAATGACGCTGCCGTGCAGCTGCTGCAGTACGTCACCTTGATGACCACCCGGATCGCCACCGCGTGCGTGCAGCGGGCGCACGATCCGCGCTGGGAGTTGCTGGAGCGCCGCCGGGCCATTGCCGACGCGCTGCTGACCGGGCGCGATCCCATCGAATGGGCCGAGGAACCCGCGATCGCGGTGCCGGACGCGTTCCTGCTGGCCGTGTTCCGGCTCGGGGCCACGCGCGGTACCGACACCAGCGAGCTGCGGCATCGCATCGAAGCCATTCCGGGTGTGTTCCTGCGCCTGGACAGTGGCGGCTGGACCGCGCTGCTGCCGCTGCAGCCCGGCGACGACGGGACCGCGACACTGGCCGCGCTCTCGGCGCGGCTGCCCTCGCACGGTCAGCTCGCGTCGCGGCCCGCGCTTGGGCAGGCTGCACAACCGGCCGAGGCATCGGCGTCGAGATCGGGCCCGCCCGCGCCGTTCTGGGTCGGGGTCGCCACCGCGGGCTCGCGGGCCGAGGTTCCGGCGGTATTCGCCGAGGCGCGCATGCTCGCCGAACTCGGCCGCTGCCTGGATCGTCCGCATGCGGTATGCCGTCGCCCGGATCTCATGTTCGAGTACACCGTCGCCGCGGGCGGTCCCGCGCGCACCGGGCTGGCGGCCGTGCTCGCGCCCCTGGACTCGCAGCCCTTGCTGGCCGAGACCCTGGAAGTGTTCGTGGACACCGGATTCAATCAGCTGGCCACCGCGCGCCTGCTGAACATCCACCGCAATACGGTCACCTACCGGTTGGCGCGGGTGCACGAGCTCACCGGGCTGGATCCGCATCGCCCGACCGATGCCATGACGCTGTCGGCGGCCCGTATCGCGCGGCGTCTCGAATCCGCGTCGTTCGCACCGTAATTCGGCGTCTTTCGCACCCGTGATGTCGGCGTGCCTACGCTCCGGCGTCCTTGGTCAGATGCACAATGACGCGTCGCGCAGTCTTGGCGATTGCCGGTAGCGACGCGCGGGCGCTGTGCGGTGTGCTCGATTCCGACGACGAGGTCGTGCGGTCCGCTGCATTCGCGGCGGCGCGCTGCGGCCTCCCTACATCCGCAGAGGTAGATCGTTGAGTAGCACCTTCCGGCCGCGCCGGTGCCGTCTGGCGCCGTGGGCCGTGGCCGGTTTCTCCGTCCTGGCCATGACCGTCACGTCCACCACGCCCGCGGGGGCCGCGCCCGTCATCGGCCCGGTGCCGAACGCGCCCGCCAACTTCGGGCTGCCGTCGGACTATCAGCCGACTCCGGCGCCGTACGGCGTGGGTTATCAACTGGGACAGATCGTTCCGCTGTCCGACGGCGCGCAGTTGCAGGCCGAGGTGCGGTATCCGACCGATCCGGCCACCGGGCAGCGGGCCGCCGGCGAGTTCCCGGTGATCGTCAACTTCACCACCTACGGCGCGGTCACCAGTGCGCTGACCGCGGCCCTCACCAGCGTCATCGACGAGCTGCACATTCCGCTGCCGGACCAGTTGAAGGATGCCCGCCGCGTCATCAACCAGGCGACGTCCATGCAGGACATGCTGGTGCGCCACGGCTACATCGAGGTGACCGCGGACGTGCGCGGCACCGGCGGCTCGACCGGTGCGTGGAGCCCGGCGTCCAAGCAGGACGGCAAGGACGGCGCGGAGCTGGTGGACTGGGCGGCCAGGCTGCCCGGCTCCAATGGCAAGGTCGGCATGTACGGCTATTCGTTCCCGGGCCTGTCGGCCATGCGCACCGCCGAAACCGTCGGCCCGGATTCGCCATTGAAGGCGATCGTGCCGTTCGCGGTGCCCAACAACATCTTCGACGAGGTGCTCAACCACGACGGCATGATGAGTCCGCTGCTGCTGACCGTCATCTCGCTGATGGTGCCGTATCTGAGCCTGATCGGGCCGTTCGTGAGCGCGGTGGTGTCGCCGCAGCAGTTCCTGAGGTCGCTCGGCGATCACCTGACGGCGCTGGTCGGCCCGGACACCAGCACGGTCAAGCTGCTGTTCGACGCCTACACCGGCGGCCCGACCGCCTACGACAATTCCTGGTGGCAGGACCGGCGTTTCGAGACCGACCTGCACAATCTGGTGGACAACGGCATCGCCATGTACCAGGTCGACGGCTGGTGGGATCTGTATCAGGAAGGCGCGGTGCGCAATTACGCGCAATTGCAGAACCTGGCGGCCGGACGCGATCAGTTCGCGCCGATGGCCGCGGATCAGAAGGCCGACGGCCGCTACCAATTGCTCATGGGCCCTTGGTATCACGTCGGACTGGGCCTGGGCCCCGGGTCGCGGATGGATACCGATCTGATCACCCTGGCGTGGTTCGACCGGTGGCTCAAGGACATTCACAACGGTGTCGACGAGACCGGCAACCCGCTGCACGTCATCGATACCAACAACCATGCCGCCGACACCGCCCGCTACCCGTTCGAACAGGCCGCGGTCCAGCAGCGCTACTTCGACGGTGACCGGCTGGTGGCGGACAAGCCCGTCGCCGCCGACGCCTCGGATCGCCTGGCGTACACCGGTATCGACAACATCTGCAATCGCGAGTCACTGGGCCAGTACACCGCGGGCCTGCTCGATTTCGTGTTCCGCGTCTTCACCGTGTCCAACCCGTGCACCGAATGGGTGCAGGACCCGACCGCGGGTCCGCGCTACACCATGGCTCCGGTGACCGAGCCGACCATGCTGGCCGGGCCGTCGAGCGTCACCCTCTACGCGTCCTCGACCGGTACCGATGCCGCGTTCCAGGTGTGGCTCGACGATGTCGCGCCGGACGGGACGGCCGTGAACATCACGGGCGGTTCGCAATTGGCGAGCCAGCGCACGCTCGATCCGGGCAAGACCTGGAGCGCCGCCGACGGCACCGTCTACGCGCCCGAGCACACGGTGCTGAAGCAGAACGAGCAGCTGCTCGCACCCGGTGATGTCGTGAAGATGGAGATCAAGATCCGGCCCGCGTTCCACCGGCTCGAGCCGGGGCACTCGCTGCGACTGCGGATCACCTCGGGCACCTTCCCGTCGACGATCCCGAATCCCGCGGATGTGGGCCGCTTGCTGGGGACTTCGCAGCAGATCCAGCGCAATGCCGTCTACCCGTCGGCCTTGGTGGTGCCGCTCGCACCGGCGGATTCGTTCACGCACTGAGGATTCGGTCCGGTTCACAGCGCCATTGACTCGCCCTCCCGAAGGGTTCAAGCTGATTTCGATCGGATTGTCCCAGACAGAGGAGAGCCGAAATGGCGCTGCGAACCGACTCCACCGCCGAGGTCCGGCAACGCACCGTCCGCAATGGTGATATCGAGCTCGCCGTCTACGAGCAGGGCGTCGCCGACGGTCCGGTCATCGTGCTGGTGCACGGCTGGCCGGACTCACATCGTCTGTGGGACAACGTGATTCCCCATCTCGCGGATCGCTTCCGCGTGATCAGCTATGACTCGCGCGGGCACGGGCGCTCCAGCAATCCCGAGGACTTCCGCGCCTTCGCGATCGCGGAGCTGGCCACGGACTTCTTCGCGGTCATCGATGCGGTAAGCCCCGACGAGCCGGTGCACGTACTCGCCCACGATTGGGGTTCGGTGACCGTATGGGACGCGGTGTGCGAACCCGACGCCGAACTGCGCATCGCCTCCTTCACCTCCGTCTCCGGCCCCAATCTCGACCACGCCGGAGCCTGGGCGCGGCGGCGTTTCGCCCGCCCGACCCCGCGCAACCTGGTCGGCCCGCTCGCCCAATTGGCCTCGGTCGCCTATCAATTCGCGTTCATGGCCCCGATCACCCCGGCGCTGGTGCGACGCGGCCTCACCGATCGCGCCTTCCGCCTGGGCCTGCGGCTGGGCCAGGGCACCCCGCCCGAACAGGTCACCCTGGGTGACACCTTCACCGCCGACGCGGCCAACGGATTGAAGATCTACCGCGCCAATCTCGTGGTCGCCAAGGTGCTCTCATCCCGAGACCGCCACACCAAGGTCCCGGTCCAGCTCATCGTCCCCGCCTACGATCCGGCCGTCCGCCCGGCGGTGTTCGATGACGAATCCGCATGGACGCAACAACTCTGGCGCCGTGATATCGATGCCGGTCACTGGGTGCCCTATTCGCATCCCCGGGTCCTCGCCCGCGCCGCCATCCAGCTCATCGACGCCGTCTCCGGCAAGGAACCCTCCCGGGAACTGCGCCGCGCCGAGGTGGGCCGCCCGCCCGGCCGCCCCTTCGACCATCACCTGGTGGTGATCACCGGAGCCGGTTCGGGTATCGGCCGCGAAACCGCCCTGGCCTTCGCCCGCGCGGGCGCCGAGGTCGTGGTCTCCGATATCAACCGTGACGCCGCCCGCGAAACGGCCACCCTGATCGCCGAATCCGGCGGCACCGCTTACCCTTACGCCCTCGACGTCTCCGACGAATCGGCCGTCCAGGCCCACGCCGACGAGGTGGCCGCCGTCCACGGGGTCCCCGACATAGTCGTCAACAACGCGGGTATCGGCCAAGCGGCGCCCTTCCTCGACACGCCTTCGGAGAGTTTCAAACGGGTCCTCGACATCAACCTCTACGGCGTGATCCACGGCTCCCGCGCCTTCGCCCGCCTGATGTCCGACCGCGGCCTGGGCGGCCATATCGTCAATATCTCCAGCATGGCCGCCTACGCCCCGCAGCAGGGCTTCAGCGCCTACTCCACCAGCAAGGCAGCGGTTTTCACCTTCTCCGACTGCCTTCGTGCCGAACTGGCCAAGGACGGCATCGGCGTCACCACCGTCTGCCCCGGCATCGTGCACACCAATATCGTTCGCACCACCGAGTTCTCGGGCCTGTCCCCCGAGAAGGAACAGGCCCGCCGGCAACTCTTCGACACCCTCTACCGTCTCCGCAGCTACCCGCCCGCCAAGGTGGCCGAGGCGATAGTCGCCGCCGTGCAACACAATCGGGCGGTGGTCCCGGTGACCCCGGAGGCGTGGGTCGCCTACTACGCGACCCGCCTGACCCCACCGAGCCTGATGCGTTTCGCCACCGCCCGCGCCAGCCTGGCTCGCTGATCCTGATAGAAAGTCCCAATGGCACCGCGCCTTTCGCGGCGCGGCTGCGATGATCAGGTCACGGTTCCTCGACGCGGAAGGGCAGTGCCATGGCTTCTATCACCCGAGAGATCCTCATCGACGCGGCGCCCGATGAGGTGTGGGCGGTGGTCGCCGACTTCGGGGAAGGGCCGCTCCGGATGGCTCCGGGGTTGGTCGTCGCGAGCGTCGATCTGGGTGCCGGCCTTCGTGAGGTGACCTTCGCGAACGGCACCGTGGTTCGCGAACGCCTGATCACCGTCGACCACGAGGCCCGCCGGTTCGTCTACTCGGTCATCGGCGGCACCGCGGCACCCTTGCACGACAATGCGGTCTGGCAGGTATTCGCGCACGGCGACAACGGGTCCCGCTTCGTCTGGTCTCGCGATATTCTCCCCGACGCGATGGCCGCCCCGTACGCCGCCACCATGGATCAGGCGCTGATCATCGTCAAGAAGACGATCGAATCCGCCTGATCCACCCGCGAATCGGCCGGTGTCACGGTTACTGCTCGGCCGCGGAGGTGGTCGGTGCGCCGAGGTCCGGGAGGTCGGCGTAATCGGGCAGCTCGACGCCGTTGATGGCGCGGTTGATCAGATCCATGTCCCATTCGACAGGTTCGTCGCTCGGGTCGGCGGGGTGGGCGAGACTGTGCGCGTGGAGTCGGCCGATTTCCTGGTTGGCTTCGACGAAGGAGCGCATGCGGGATTCGAAGGCGGCGAAGCCGGTTTCCGGATCCCAATCGGCGGCAGCCAGTTCGCCGGCCAGCAGGTAGGCGCCGACGAGGGCCAGGCCGGTGCCCTGACCGGACAGCGGTGAGGAACTGAAGGCGGCATCGCCGATCAGGCCGACCCGTCCGGACGACCACTGGTCCATCACGACCTGGGCGACCTCGTCGAAGTAGAAGTCCGGGGTGTCGTCCAGGTGCGCGAGGATGTCCTGGGTCCGCCAGCCCATGCCCGCCATCCGATCCCGCAGCAGCTGCTTCTGGCCTTCGATATCGCGGTAGTCGATATCGACATCGGGCGAGACGAAGGAGAAGATGGCCATCGCGCGGGTGGGATCCGGAATGGGTCGCAGACCGGCGGTGCGCCCGGAATCGTGGTGGTCGATGAGAAAGCGCTCGATCCCGAATTCGTTGGGCACGGTGTAGAAGGCCAGCGTGTGCCCGAGGTGCCGGATGAACTTCTCCCGCGGCCCGAAGACCATCTCGCGCAAGGACGAATGCAGCCCGTCCGCCCCGATCACCAGGTCGAAGCGCCGCCGGTCACCGCCCGCGAAGACCACGTCGACGCCGTCGGCGTCCTGGGTCAGCTCGGCGATCCGGTCGCCGAAGAGGTACTCGACGCCGTCGCGGGTGTCGTCGTAGAGCACCCGGGACAGATCCCCGCGCAGGATCTCGATCTCGGCGATGTATCCGTCACCGCCGTCGTCGTCCGCGCGAAAGGTCTCCAGCACCTTGCCATCCGCGTCCACGGTGTGCGCGCCCGCGGTCTCGGTGCGCGCCGCGCGCACCGCCTCCTCCAGACCCATCCGCCGGATGACCTCCTTGGTCACCCCACGCGCATCCACCGCCTGCCCGCCGGGCCGCAGCCCCGGCGCGCGCTCCACCACAGTCACCTCGGCTCCGCGCCGCCGTAGCCAATGGGCCAACGCGGGCCCCGCGATACTGGCTCCCGCCACCAAAACCTTGATACCGCTCATCGCGCCTCCCGCTCGCCCCGCCGGATCCCTGTCCGGTTCGATTGCTTCTACTCTGGCCCACCGGTCTCGGTGCATCCAGACGTATCGACGACATGTCCATCCGGAATTCATCGGTGCGGTCGAGATCGTTTTCAGCGGGCGAGCCTCCTGTCCTGAGCGACATATCTTCTGGCGGTTGCGGCCTACCCACGAAGATCGACCCCGTGACACACTGAGACACCCGAAATTTCGGAGGTCATCCATGCTCGAACCGCGTCAGGGTGGATTGCGGCGACTGCGCCGCCGCACGTCCGAGCCGGACGATCGGCTGCCGAACCGAACGGCCCTGCCGACCCGAACCGCCGTCCGCAATGCCAAGATCACCGCCCTGCCGGTGGCGTACGCGGCCCGGAAGATGGGCGGGCTGGGACGGCGGGCCCTGGGCACCCCGGCGCGGGACATCGAACTCGATATCCAGGCGCGCACCGCGCAGCACATGTTCGAGGTGCTCGGGGAACTCAAGGGGTGCGCCGCCAAACTGGGGCAGTTGCTGGCGCTCTACGAACTGGCGCTGCCGCCGGAACTGGGCGAGCCCTATCGCGAGGCTTTGACCCGCCTGCAGGATTCGGTTCCGGCCATGCTGCCCACCGCGGTCGATGCCGCCATGACCGCGTCACTGGGTGAGGAATGGCGAAACCTCTTCGCCGAGTTCGATTCTCGGGCTGCGGCGGCCGCTTCGGTGGGTCAGGTCCATCGCGCGATGTGGGCCGATGGCCGACGGGTGGCGGTCAAGCTCATGTATCCGGGCGCGCGTGCCGCGGTCGCCTCCGATCTGGAGCAGGTGCGCCGACTCGCGCCGCTGGCAACTGTTTTCGCGCCCGACGTCGATGTGCGCGCCTTGGCCGACGCCTTCGCCGACTGCATCAGCGAGGAACTCGACTATGTGAAAGAGGCCGCGACACAGCGGATCTTCGCCGCCGCGTACGCGGACGACCCCGATTTCCATGTCCCGGATGTCGTGCATCAGCAGGGCGATGTCCTGATCACCGAATGGCTCGACGGCATTCCCCTGCACCGGGTCATCGCGACCGGCGATCCGGCCGAACGCGATCGGGTGGGCCTGCTGGTGGCCCGCTTCGTCATGTCGAGTTTCACCCGCACCGGGCTGATCTACACCGATCCGCATCCCGGCAATTTCCGCATCCTGCGCGACGGCCGACTCGGCGTCGTCGATTTCGGCGCGTGCACCCCGTTCCCGGCGCACTTCCCCGCCCTGTGCGGTGAGATCGGCGATGCCGCGCTCAATGGCGCGGATGCCGATCTCGAGGCGGCGCTGCGCGGTCACGGGTTCATCCGCGCCGACCGTGAATTCGATATCGCCGCCTTGGTCAGGATGATCGCGCCGATCCGCGAGCTGTTCTATCAGCGCGAGGTCCACCTGACCATGCCCTGGCTGCGCAAGCAGGTGCTCCGCGCCACCGAGCCGAGCCTGTCGAATGTGGCCCGCCACCTCACCACACCGCCGGAGTACACGCCGATCGGCCGCACCATCCTGGCCACGGCCGGGGTGCTGTGCCAGCTCGAGGTGAAGGGCCCGCTGCGCGACGAATTCACCGCGCCGCTACCGGAATTGGCGGCCGCCGTGGAGCGCTTCCACCTCGGCGAGGGGCTGGCGGCCACCGCGCCGGCACGCACCGTCGTCCCGTTGCGCGCTACAGGTGCATCCAGTTCGGCCACACCTGTGCCCACGGCTTCTTCTGTCCCGAGCAGGTCCAGATGGTGACGTCCTGGGTGTTGCCCTTGAAGCCGAGCCGGGTGTCGACCTTGCCGACGGGTGTGACGTGCTCGAACTGGCTGCGCAGCACCGCTTCGTAGCCGCCGACGGCGATCACCACGGACGCATCGTCGGGTGGCGTCCCGAAGTAGCCGAAGCCGCGGCTGGGACTGTAGATGGGCGGCAGCTTCGAGCGGCCCATCTGATCGAGAGCGCTGGCCTGCCAATAGGTGTCGGTGATGATGACAGCGTGCGCGCGCTCGGCCGCCGGTAGTCCGTCGTACACGCCGATCACCTCGTCGGTGAGCTCGTGCCAGCCGAAGGAGCCGTAGACGCCGATATTGATGGCCGCCTCGGCATCGTCCTTGGGCGGATGCACCTCGTCCGCGGGCCGCCAGGGTGTGGAGTACAGCGTGAAAGCCGTTGCACCCACGGCCAATACGGCGACGAAGGCCGTCAGGATGCGCCGCCACAGCGGCTTCACGCGCTCGGCCGTGCCGACCACACCGACCGCGCCCGCCGCGATCATGACCGCGTACATGCCGACCGCGTAATAGATTCGCCCGCCGGTGAGCAGGAACGCCGCGTACAACAGCAGCAGGGTGACCGCGAGAAATCGATAGGGCCGCAACGTATCCCAGCGCAGCAGCACCCACAGCCCCCACACCAGCAGCAGCGCACCGAGGTATCCGGCCAGGCTCACCGACATCGGCACGAACAGCAGCCGCCCGCCCAGAATCCCCTGTTCGGCCCCGATCACGCCGCCCATCTTCAGCTGCGGCCAGTCATGGTGTGCCTGCCACAGCAGTTCGGGCACGGTCGCGACCACCACGATCGCGCCGCCCAGCCACAGCAGCGGACGCCGCACCAGCGCGCGCGGACCGCACAGCAGGCTGCTGGCCGCGAGCGCGATCCAGAAGAACGGGATCAGCCACTTCACCTGCATGTCCACCGCGGTCACCAGCGCCGCGGCCAGCAGCAGCCGGTCGTCACGGGTGCGCACCCAGCGCACCACCAGCCAGGTGATGATCACCCACAGCGCCGTATCCACCGCGTTGGTGGTCAGCATGGTGCCCTGCAGCAACAGGAACGGCGAACTCGCGTATCCGAGCGCGGCCAGCAGCTGCGCCCAGCGCCCGCCCTCGAATTCGCGGGCCAGCATGGCGCACAGCACGATCGCGGCGACGGTCAGCAGCACCGACGGCAGCCGCAGCACCAGGAACGATCCGGGTGCGATGAGATCCATCAACCGCGACAGCAACGGCAGCACCGGCCCCTGGTCGGCGTACCCGAACGCGGGCCGCCGCCCGGCCGCCAGGAAGTACAGCTCATCACCGAAATACCCGTACCGCGAGGCCGACAGCACCAGCACCACCGCCGCCGGAACGGCCACCGCCGCCACCGTCCACCACGCCATGGGCGGACGATCCGAGGCCTTCGCATGCCGCCCGGAACCGCTGGGCCGGGCCGGGCGATCCACCACATCGGTCAACGCGCACTCCTCGACGGCGGGTGATGCTGCGAACAAGCCGAATCTACAGCTTCTTTCCAGCAAACCCGAGACCCGGCGCGGATCGCCGTGCCGTCTTGTCAGGCGCTCTATACTCGATGCCGGTGTGATTGCCGCGCAACGCGTTTCAGCGAAGGAGGCCCGGCATGACCGAGCAAACCCCAGACACCAATCCCTACGGCACCCCGACCACCAGCGGTCCGGAGCCGATCCGCTCCTATCAGAACGTGCTCAACGCCTTCATCCGAAGCCTGCTCAAGGTGCCGTTCCTGGCGCCCCAGGTCGGCAAGCGGCTGTGTGTCCTGCATGTGGTCGGCCGCAAATCCGGCAAGGTCTACGACGTCCCGGTCGCCTACACCCGCCATGAGGGCGATGTCCTGATCGGCACCGCCAAGCATCCGTGGGTGAGCAATATCCGCAAGGGCACCCCGCTCGCGGTGTCCTTCGGCGGCCCGAAGCGCACCGCCGACGCCGAGGTCCTCACCGACGCCGAATCGGTGGTGCGGCTGACCGAGATCATCGCCCGGGACAACAAGCAGTGGGCCAAGTTCAACGGCGTCGGCCTCGACGCCCAGGGCAATCCGAACAAGGCCGACGCCTACCAGAGCTGGCAGCAGGGCACGGTGATCATCCGGCTCACCGTGCACTGAACGCCCGCTCAGTGCACCAGGCGGGCCTGCACGTAATCCTCCGCGTTCAGGCCCACCAGCACCTGCCGCACCAGCGGCGGGGCCCAGGACGCGGACGCGTCGTGCCCGAGCACCGGATCGGTGAGCGTCACCGTGCGCCCGCGATGCTCGAACTCGAAGGTGCCCGCGGCCCGGATGTTCTTGAGCCAGTCCACGTCCCGCCCATAGGTCAGCGCGATGCGATAGCCGCCGTCGCGCGGGAAGACCATGACCGGGGACCGGTAGACCCGCCCGGACTTGCGGCCGCGATGGATCACGACTCCGAAGAACGGCGCGATCCGGGCCGCCACGCCCAGCACCGGATTGCTGATCTTCCGATTGATCTTCGCGAGTGTCCTGGGCAGCGGCATAATCTCGTCCTCCCTGACGAAAGCGATTGCGCCCCTGAGGCTACGCCGCCATCCTTCCGGCCGCCCGGTATCGCCGACGGCACGGCCGGGCCCCGGCCCGCGGTCCACGGCTAAGGTGCACGGCAGGGCGCCGGGTTGCGCGGCGCGGCGGAAACGGAGGGCCCGGCCCATGGCGGAGATGATCGCGGTGTACGACAAGGCCGGTCGCCAGATCGGCGCGGAGGAACGCGCCGTGGTGTACGCCGAGGGCATCTGGCACGCCAGCGCGGGCGTGCTGGTGCGCTCCCGCGACGGCTCGAAGGTGTACGTGCACAAGCGAACCGACACCAAGGCGGTCTTCGCGGGTATGCACGACTGCCTCGCGGGCGGGGTCCTGGATCCCGGCGAGGATCCGGCGGGCGCCGCGATCCGCGAACTCGGCGAGGAACTCGGCATCGAACTGGGCCCCGACGATGACAAGCCGCTCCCCCTGGCCACCGCGTCCTGGGACGGCGAGTGGGCGGGCCGCCCCATGCGCTGCCACCTGTTCGCCTACGAGCTGCGCTACGACGGTCCGATCCGCCATCAGCCCGAGGAGATCGTGGACGGCTGGTGGTGGACCGACGACGAACTGCGCGCCCACCTGGCGGACCCGTCGTGGCCCTTCGTCCCCGACACCCGCTCGCTCATCCCCGACCTGCTGCGCTGACCGCACTACCCCGGAAAATGCCGACGGCCCATCGAATCCCGCGCGATTCGATGGGCCGTCGTGGCTCAGTGATTCAGGTGGCTCACTTGCCGGTGGAACCGGGGACGCCACTGCCCGAGAACAGACCCTGCAGGGTCTTGATCAGGACGGCGGCGAAGAAATCTTCTGCGGAACCGGTCACGCGCGTACTCCTCATCTGTGCAATGTCGCGTCGAGCATGTGAATCATGCACGGTTCACATTCTTGTGGGAGCGATTTCCGCGGGAAATTTCCCCCGGGCCCGACTGGAGCTACACGGTAGAACGGGTTTCACCAGGCTTTATATCGGTTTGATAAAAGTGTGACTTAGGTCACAGCACTAACCGGACGAAGCACTCGAACCGGCCCACGCGGCGAAGGCTCCGGGGTTGCGGGTCTGCAGCAGTACCCGCCCCGGACCGGTGAAATCGAATACCAATCCCTCGCCCGATTTAAGCGATTGCAGCGATCGGCCGGAGACCGCGCGGCGAATGGTGAAATTCATCGCCAGGTCGTAGGCGACCACGTGTCCGGTGTCGATGGTGACCGGTTCGCCGGGTCCCAGATCGATGACGTCGATCGCCCCGAACACGCCCAGCACCACCTCGCCCTGCCCGTGCGCGCGCAACCCGAACCCGCCCTCGCCGCCGAACAGATTGGCCAGCCCGCCCCATTTGGCCTCCACGGTCACCCCGTGCGAATTGGCGATCCAGCCGCCGCGGCTGATGAAGAACGGCCGCTCCGGCGTGATCGACAAGGCCAGCATGTCGCCCGGTAGCGCCGGGGCCACGTCCACCCAGCCGCCCTCGGGCGGTGCGGTGAACGTGGACACGAAGAACGACTCCCCCGCCAGCACCGAGCGCTTGAGCCCGGCCAGGATGCCGCCTTCGGCCTTGGCGGCCAAGGTGACTCCCGCCGAGTGGGCCACCATGGCCCCGCTCTCCACGCGCATGGGCTCGCCCCCGGCCAGGAAGCAGCGGGCAATGGTCGACGACGGATTGTGCCGCAGTTCCACCTTCATGCCGCGAGATTAACAGCGCTGACCGGCGCGGGGGCGAACCTCACGGATGCGTTATTTGCCGCCCTCGGTGAGGGTGACCGGCTGTGCGGCGTAAGAACTTCCGGTGACGTCCACGCCCTGGGCCTTGAGCAGATCCAGTGCCTTGGTGACGTACTCGACCGAGTAGGCCGCGGCGTCGGGATCCTTGGTGAGGACGGTCTTGCCCTCTTGATTCTTGGTGGTCTTGGCGATGGCGACGGTGCGGTCCCAGGCGGTCTTGTCGAAGGCCCCGATTCCGTTGGGGGACGGCCAGATCAGCTTGTTCACCTCGGTGATCTGCCACTGCTGATGGCTCGCGCCCAGCGTCGATCCGGCGGCCACGGTGAGGTCGCGGCACTTCTCGACATTGTCGCGGCAGTACGCCCAGCCTTTGAGCGAGGCGGCGATGAACTTGACCGTCTGGTCGGCGTACTTCGAGTCCTTCAGCTTCTCGGTATTGGCCCAGATGGCATCCTGCAGCATGGCCACACCGGCGTCGTTCCAGTCGATGGTGGCGAAATCGTCTGCGGTGTAGAGCTTTCCGGTGGCCGGGTTCTTCACCTCGAGCAGCTGTGCGTACTCGTTGTAGGACATGGCCTGGGCGGCGTCGATGTCGTGGGCGAGGAAGGCGTTCATATCGAATTGCTGCTGCACCAGGGTGACGTCCTTGGCCGGGTCCAGGCCCGCCTTGGTCATGCCCGCGAAGAGCTCGAATTCATTGCCGTAACCCCAGTTTCCGACCTTCTTGCCCTTCAGGTCGGCGGGGCCGGAGATGCCGGCGCTCTTGAACGACACCTGTTTGGTGCCGGAGCGCTGGAAGATCTGGGCGACATCGGTGATGCCCGCCCCGGCCTCGCGGGACGCGAGGGCCTTGGGCACCCACGCGATGGCGTAATCGGCCTGGCCCTGCGCCAGCACCGTCTGCGGGACGATATCGGTTCCGCCGTCGAGGATCTGGACGTCGAGCCCCTGCTCCTTGTAGTAGCCCTGCGAGACCGCGGCCAGGTACCCCGCGAACTGGCCCTGTTTGAACCACTGCAGCTGCAGCTTGACCTTGGTGAGTCCGTCGGAGGTGGTGGAGTTGTCGGTGGTGCTGCATCCGGACAGTGCGGCCACCGCC
Source organism: Nocardia sp. JMUB6875 (assembly GCF_041154655.1). Taxonomy (NCBI): domain Bacteria; kingdom Bacillati; phylum Actinomycetota; class Actinomycetes; order Mycobacteriales; family Nocardiaceae; genus Nocardia; species Nocardia sp. JMUB6875. Next base: position 24,843 of record NZ_BAAFGR010000048.1, on the reverse strand, counting down.
AGGGTGGCGGCCGCCAGCACGGCCCGGATACGCAATCTACGTGTGGTACTTCTCATTTCGTTCTCCCAGGGATGGTGCGGGGTCTGCGGGTGAGCTGCTCGAGCAGCAGCACGGCGGCCAGGAACACCAGGCCGAGGATCATGGCGGCCACGACGTAGGCCCAGGCGCGCGGGTAGGCGGTATTCGCGGCCGCGGAGGTGATGCGGCTGCCGAGGCCGTGCTGCAGGCCGCCGAAGTACTCGGCGATGATGGCCGCGATCACGGCGCCCGGCGCGGCGATGCGCAGGCCGGTGAACAGGTGCGGCAGCGCGGCGGGCAGGCGGACGGTGCGGGTGAACTGCCAGCCGGTGGCGGCGTAGGCGTGCATGAGGTCGGCGTGCACGCGCGGGACCTGGCGCAATCCCCGTGCGGTGCTGACGAAGACGGGGAAGAACACCACGATGGTGGCCACCAGGCGGCGCGGCAGGTCGGTGGTGGTGGAGTACATGGAGTTCAGCAGCGGGGCCAGCGCCACGATCGGAATGGCGGCGGCACCGGCGGCGAGCGCGCCGAGGATGCCGTTCACCAGCTGGAAGCGGGCGGCCACGATGGCGGCGGCGATGCCGAGGAATGCGCCCGCGATCAACCCGACCAGCGCGTTCTTACCTGTGGCGACGGCCGCCTCGAGAATCGCGTGATGATTGTCGCCGAACGCCTTTCCGATGGCGCTGGGCGAGGGCAGCAGGAACGACGGCACCCCTGCCGCGACGGTCAGCACCTGCCACAGGGTGAGCAGGGCGACGCCGAAAAGCACTGGCGGCAACCAGGTTTTGAGCATACGGGTCATCGGATGTCCCGTCCTGCGGTGCTTTTCGGCGCGCCTGCGCCGCCGTGCCCCTCATGCAGGGCGGCGCGGACCGCGGCCACCGCGGAGAAGAACTCCTCGCTGGACCGCACATCGTCATCGCTGTCGCGATCCCAACCACCGGTCGACAGCACGTCGGTGATCCGGCCGGGCCGCGGTGACATGACCACGACCCGGTCGGACAGGAATACGGCTTCGGGGATCGAATGCGTGACGAAAAGCACCGCGGCCCCGGTCTCTTCGGCGATCCGCAACAGTTCGCCCTGCATACGTTCGCGGGTCATCTCGTCGAGCGCGCCGAAGGGCTCGTCCATGAGCAGCAGCGGAGGCTTGCGGGCCAGCGCCCGGGCGATGGCCACGCGCTGCTGCATGCCGCCGGACAGCTCGGCCGGGAAGCGGCGCGCGAACTCGCTCAACCCGGTGATCTCGAGCAATTCCGCACTGCGGGCGCGCCTTTCCTGCTTCCCGACGCCGTGCAACTGCAGCGGCAGCTCGATGTTCTCCTGCACGGTCCGCCAATCCAGCAGCCCGGCCTGCTGGAACGCGATCCCGTAGTCCTGATCGAGCCGCGCCTTGCGTGCGGTCTTGCCGTGCACCACAACGGTTCCCGAGCTGGGCTGCTCGAGGTCGGCGACGATGCGCAGCAGGGTCGATTTGCCGCAGCCGGACGGGCCGATGAGCGAGACGAATTCACCGGCGGCGAGCGTGAGACTCACGTCCTGCAGCGCGGTCACCTGCCCGGCGCGGAAGATCTTTCCGACGCCGGTCAATTCGACGGCGGGCACGGTGTCGACGGCCGGGTCCGACGCGGCCACGGATGTCTCGATGGTCACGGGGTACCTCCGAACGAAAGGGGTGGAGCTGAATTCACCGACGCGCTCCCGAGGTGTGGCCGGGGCGGGCGTAGCGGCGCAGCAGAACTTCCAGCAGTGCGACCAGGCCGGTGAGCACGACGCCCAACAGGGCGGCGGCGATCACGGCGGCGTAGAGCCGCGCCGCATTACCGGTGGACTGCTGGGAGAACACGATGATCTGGCGGCCGATCCCGCCCGCGGTCCCGGTCGAGATCTCGGCGACCACACTGCCGATCACCGCGGCGGCGGCGCCGAGACGCATGGCGGGCAGGATGTGCGGCACGGCGGCGGGTAGACGCAGGTGCAGCACTGTGGCCCACCATCCGGCGGCGCAGCTGTGCAGCAGTTCGACCGAAGCCTTTGCCGGAGACTGCAATCCGCGCAAGGTCCCGATGGCGACCGGGAAGAACACCAGGTAGGACGCGATCACCACGATGCTCATCCACGGCTGCCAGGGCTGCCCGCCGATATTGATCTTCCCGCCCCAGCCCGCGACCAGGGGTGCGAGCGCGATCAGCGGAATGGTCTGGGAGACGATCACATACGGCAGCAGCCCGCGTTCGACGAGCGTGAACCGCTGCATGAGCAGCGCCAGTGCGATGCCGACCACGGTGCCCAATCCCAGTGCGAGCAGGGCGAGTTCGAGGGTGAAGCCCGCCGTGCGCAGCAGTGTCGCGCCGACGGTGGTCTTGCCGTCGCGCTCCCCCAGCACGGTCAGCACGGCCCACGAGTGCGGCAGCGCCGCGTCGGTGGTGCGCGGCAGCACCCGCTGGCTGCCGATGCTGGCCCCGTTGGCGGGTACCAGAGCCTTCACCAGTTCCCACACGCCGATCACCAGGACGAACGCGGCGACCGGATACAGCACCCGCCACGCGCCCCGACCCACTCCGCCGAATCCGCGGGCGGGGGGAGCCACCTGTACCTCGACGGCATCGGCGGCCCGGGTGACGGTCGTAGCGGTCATGATTCGGTCACCGTCGCCTCGATCGGATGGGCCAGGCGCGGCAGCACCGATTCGCCGTAGGCCTCGAGGGTCGAGGTCTTGGCGTCGTGCTGCAGGTAGACGGCGAACTGGTCGACGCCCATCGCCTCCAGTTCCCGCAGGCGGGTCAGGTGCTCGTCCGGGGTGCCGAGCAGGCAGAAGCGGTCCACGATCTCGTCGGGGACGAACTCGGCGTGGGTGTTCCCGGCGCGGCCGTGCTCGTTGTAGTCGTAGCCCTGGCGGCCCGCGATGTAGTCGGTCAGCGCCTTGGGCACCTCGGAGTCCGAGCCGTAGCGGGCGACGATGTCGGCGACGTGGTTGCCGACCATGCCGCCGAACCAACGGCATTGCTCCCGTGCGTGTTTCAGTGCCGCGGCACTGCCGTCGGTGATGTAGGCGGGCGCGGCCACGCAGATAGTCACGTCCTTCGGGTCGCGACCCGCGCGCTCGGCGGCGGCCCGTACCCGGGCGATGGTCCAGGCGGTGATGTCCGGGTCGGCGAGTTGGAGGATGAATCCGTCGGCGACCTCGCCGGTGAGATCCAGTGCGCGCGGGCCGTATCCGGCCACCCACACCGGCAGCCGCGACTTCTCCGCCCACGGGAAGCGGATGGTGGTGTCGCCCACCTTCGCGCTGCGGCCATTGCCCAATTCCTGGATGACGCCGATGGATTCGCGCAAGGTCGCGAGGTTGGCGGGCCGCCCGCCCAGGGTGCGGACGGCCGAATCCCCGCGTCCGATACCGCAGATGGTGCGGTTGCCGAACATGTCGTTGAGGGTCGCGAAGGTGGAGGCGGTGACCGTCCAGTCGCGGGTGGACGGATTGGTCACCATCGGCCCCACCACGACCTTGCGGGTCGCGGCGAGGATCTGGCTGTAGATGACGTACGGCTCCTGCCACAGCAGGTGCGAATCGAAGGTCCACACATGCGAGAACCCATGCGTCTCCGCGATTCTCGCCAGCTCCACCACCCGTGACGCGGGCGGCGTGCACTGCAGCACCACACCGATATCCATGCGGCACTCTCCCCTCGTAGCTCGGGTGATCAGATGAGGTTCTGGGACAGTCCGCGTTTGACGAACCGGCCGTGGCCGGCGCTGCCCAGGTACTGCCCGGCGTCGACGAGGACCCGGCCGCGCGAGATGACGGTGTCCACGTGGCCGTCGATCTCGAAGCCCTCGTAGGCCGAGTGATCCATGTTCATGTGGTGGGTCTTGCCCAGGCCGATGCTGGTGTGCCCGTTCGGGTCGTAGATCACCACGTCCGCGTCGGCGCCAGGGCTGATGATGCCCTTGCGCGGGTACAGCCCGAACATGCGGGCCGGGGCCGTGCAGCACACCTCCACCCATTTCTCGAGGGAGATCCGGCCGTCCTTGACGCCCTGGAACATCAGGTCCATGCGGTGTTCGACGCCGCCGATCCCGTTGGGGATCTTGGAGAAATCGCCGAGGCCGAGTTCCTTCTGGTCCTTCATGCAGAACGGGCAGTGGTCGGTGGCCACCGTGGTGACGTCGCCGGTGCGGATGTAGCGCCACAGCTCGTCCTGGTGCCCTTCGGCGCGGGATCGCAGCGGTGTCGAGCACACCCATTTCGCGCCCTCGAAACCCGGTGCGCCCAGGTTCTCCTCGAGCGAGAGGTACAGGTATTGCGGGCAGGTCTCGCCGAAGACGTTCTGCCCCTTGCCCCGTGCCTCCGCGATCTGTTCGAGAGCTTGTTTGGCCGAGACGTGCACGACGTACAGCGGCGCACCGGTGTACTGCGCCAGCATGATCGCGCGGTGGGTCGCCTCTTCTTCCATCTGCCACGGGCGGCTCACGCCGTGGTAGTAGGGCGAGGTCTCGCCGCGTGAGAGCGCTTGCTCGACGAGCACATCGATGGCAATCCCGTTCTCGGCGTGCATCATCAGCAGTGCGCCGAGATCGCCCGCGGTTTGCATGGCACGCAGGATCTGCCCGTCATCGGAGTAGAACACGCCCGGATAGGCCATGAACAGTTTGAAGCTGGTGACGCCCTCGGACACCAATTCGCTCATGCCCTTGAGGGATTCGGCGTCCACCGACCCGATGATCTGATGGAACCCGTAGTCGACCGCGCACTTCCCCGCGGCCTTCTCGTGCCACGACGCGAGGGTGTCCTGCACCCGCTCCCCCGGCTTTTGCACTGCGAAGTCGATGATGGTGGTCGTACCGCCCCACGCGGCTGCCCGGGTCCCGGTCTCGAAGGTGTCCGAGGCCTCGGTGCCGCCGAACGGCAGCTGCATATGGGTGTGCCCGTCGACGCCGCCCGGGATCACATACTTCCCGGTGGCGTCGATGACGGTGTCCGCGGTGGCGGCCAGGTCGCTGCCCAGCGCGGTCGATCCCGGTTGCACCACCGCGGCGATGGTCTCACCGTCGATCAGGACGTCCAGGGCCTGAGATCCGGTGGCGGACACCACGATTCCGCCCTTGATGAACGTCGTGCTCACGGCTCCACCAGCTTCCCGTAGGCGTCCGGCCGCCGGTCCCTATAGAAGGCCCACCGGTCCCGAACCACCTTGATCAGATCCATATCCAGATCCCGCACGACGAGCTCGGGCGCGGTATCGGAGGCCACCTCCCCCACGAACTTCCCTTCGGGATCGACGAAGTAGCTGGTCCCGTAGAAGTCGTCGTCCCCGTACTCCTCGATGCCGACCCGGTTGATGGCCCCGATGTAGTACTCGTTGGCCACCGCCGACGCGGGCTGCTCGAGCTTCCACAGATAACTCGACAAACCGCGTGACGTGGCGGAGGGATTGAAAACGATCTCCGCGCCCGCCAGGCCCAGCGCGCGCCAGCCTTCCGGGAAATGCCGGTCGTAACAGATGTAAACCCCGACCTTGCCGACAGCGGTATCGAAAACCGGCCACCCGAGATTTCCGGGCCGGAAATAGAACTTCTCCCAGAACCCGGTCACCTGCGGAATGTGATGCTTGCGGTACTTGCCGAGATACGTCCCGTCGGCGTCGATCACCGCCGCGGTGTTGTACAGATGCCCCGGCTGCTCCTGCTCATACACCGGCAACACCATCACCATGCCCAGCTCCCGCGCCAACGCCGCGAACCGCTCGGTCGTGGGCCCCGGCACCGACTCCGCGTACTCATAGAACTTGGTGTCCTGCACCTGGCAGAAATACGGCCCGTAAAACAGCTCCTGAAAGCAGATCACCTTGGCCCCGGCCGCAGCCGCCTGCCGCGCATAGTCCTCATGCGCCTTGATCATGGACTCTTTATCGCCGGTCCAGTTCGTCTGCACCAGCGCCGCTCGAACGATTCCCATGCCTTGTGATACTGCACCTGAAACGAATCCGCTTGTGTTACAAGTTGATGGAAACAGTTTCGTGACCGTAAATCCTCCGCCCGGGCTCTCGGAGCCGCCGGGCCCGGCACGCAGAATCGCACTGTGACAACCGAACTCGGACCCCCACACGCGGCCGGGAACGACGACACCCCCGCCGAAACGGCCGCCGACCTCGCGGCCGCCGCCCACGACCGCACCGCGGCCGGGATCGCCGCGGGAATCAGCCATCGCATCCGCTCGGGCGCGCTGCCACCCGGCACCCGCCTGCCGACGGTGCGCGATGTGGCGCGGGAGCTGAAGGTCTCACCGGTCACCGTCAATCAGGCCTGGCGTGCGCTGGCGGCGGCCGGGGCCATCGTCGCGCGGGGCCGCGCGGGCACCTTCGTCGGCGACAGCCCGCACCCACCCCATCCCCCTGTCGGCCGCTATCAGCGCCTACATCCCCAGTCCGACAACACCTTCCGCGTTGACCTCTCGCGCGGCACCCCGGATCCGGAGTTGCTGCCCGATCTGACCGCGGCCCTGCGTGACCTGGGAGCCGCCGCCCTCGACGGCCTGTCGGCCACCTATCTCGGCGAGGCCGTCCTGCCGGAGCTGGAGGCCGCCGTCCGCTCCGATTGGCCCGCGCGCGCCGAACGCCTCACCATCCTCGACGGCGCACTCGACGCCGTGGACCGGCTGCTGGCCGCCCATGTGCGGCTCGGCGATCCGGTGGCGGTCGAGAATCCTTGTTTCCCACCGTTTCTCGACATGCTGTCCAGACTCGGCGCGCGCCCCGTCCCGATCGACCTGGACGAGCAGGGATTGCTGCCGGACCGGCTCGCCGCGGCGCTGGCGACCCACGCGCCGGTGGCGCTCCTTCTCCAGCCCCGCGCGCAAAACCCCACGGGCGCATCCTTTTCCGCACAGCGCGTCCGTCAACTGGCCGACGTCCTGGCCGACGCGGCCGTCACCGCGGGCACCGCCCCGCTGCTCATCGAGGACGACCACAGCGCCGGCATCACCCACGCTCCCCTGCGCTCGCTGGCCACCCGCCTGCCCGCCCGCACCGTCCACATCCGCTCGTACTCCAAATCCCACGGCGCCGACCTCCGCCTCGCAGCCGTAGGCGGCCCCGCCCACTACCTCGACCCCGTCCTCGAACGCCGCATGCTCGGCCCCGGCTGGTCCTCCCGCCTCCTCCAGCGCGTCCTGCTCCACATGCTCACCGACGACACCGCCCGCACCACCGTCACCCAAGCCCGCACCCACTACCGCACCCGCTCTGACACCCTCCGAAAATCCCTCTCCCGCCACGGCATCCACCTCCCCCGGGGTGACGGCATCAACCTCTGGTTCCCCGTAGCCGACGAGAACGCCGCCATGATCTCCCTCGCCGCCGCCGGCATCAAAGCGGCCCCCGGCGGCCCCTTCGAGGTGACCGACCACCCGCACACCGACCACCTCCGCCTCACCGTCGCCGCCCTGGCCGAATCAGAAATCCCCGACGTGGCACGCCATCTCGCCACCGCGGCCGAAGCTGCCCCCACCTACCGCCGCATCCGGCGCGGGTAGATCGCATCCGCTCACAACGGTGCGGCGTTCCACCATTGTTCGATCAGTTCCTCGGCGGTGGTTCCGCCGATCACGGTCAGCTCGCAGAAGTTGCGCGCCTCGTCGTCGAACCCGATCACCAAGGTCCCCGTCGGCTGCTGGTATTGACCGGTGCCGATTCCCCATATCATTCGCCCGGTACCGGATCGGCGCTCCCAGGTTTTCGAGCCGAGAGTTGTACTGTCGTTGGGCATTTCGATATTCATGGGATTCCGATGGACGTTGCAGGAGACGAACATCCAATCCAGGGGTGCGCCATTGCCGTTGCATCGCAGCCGGGCTGATTCACCGAGCGGCGCCGTGATGGCGATCCGCTCGCTCTCCCGGTCGACGGCCTGGCAGTGGAGTCCGCGGTAGCCCCCGGAAGTCGGTGTGGGCGGTAGCAGGGCGGGTAGTGCCTGGATCATGAAATCGTAGGCGCCCCAGGCGATTCTGCCGCCGCTGGCCGTTGTGGTCGCGGCGGCGGGCAACGTCGAGGGTGTCACCGGGGCCGGGTCCTGCGCGCCCGACAACTGATGCGCCCTCAGCGCGACAATACCGGCGGCCACCACTACCGCCGCGGACAACGCCGTCGCTGAGATCACCACCCTCCATCGTCGAGGGCGAGGCCTCCCGTGCTCCGGAGCATTCGCACCGGTCAGCGCATCCACCGCCGCCTGCGCCAGCGCACCGCACGAGTCGAATCGTTCGGACGGCTCCTTGGCCAGAGCCCGCTGAATCACGTCGCCGATAGCGTCCGGCAACGCGGGATTGCACTGGCTGACCAGCGGCGGCCGCTCCGAAAGATGGGCACGGATCAGCTCGGCATGACTCGACCTCACGAAAGGCGGTGCGCCGGTGAGCAGTTCGTGCAACGTACAGCCGAGCGCATAGACGTCGGCGCGTTGGTCGACGGTCTGGCCTGCGAGCATCTCCGGGGCTGCGTAGGACAGCGTAGCCACAACCGTGCCCGATTCGGTCAACTTATCCGCCTCGACCAGAGGCCGGGCTATCCCGAAGTCGGTCACATATACGCGGTCCGGTTGACCGGCTCGGGATTCCAGCAGAATATTCGCCGGTTTCACATCCCGGTGCAGCACCCCGATTCGGTGTGCCTCGTCCAAACCCCGCGCCGCACCGACCGCGATATGCGCCGCGACCTCCACCGGCACCCCACCCGGATGCCGGCGGATCAGTTCGGAGGCGTCGATACCGTCGATGAATCCCATGGCGATCCAGGGACGCCCGTTCTCGGTCCCCCTGTCGTGTACCGGGACGATATTCGGATGCTCGAGCCGCGCGACCAGCTCCGCCTCGCGGACGAACCGGGCGGTCGATTCGGCCTCTGCGGCGGTGCGCCCCGATCCGGCCGGGTTTGCCGACGCCATCACCTTGAGCGCGTCGTATCGCGGCAGCCGCGGATGGGCCGCCAGGTAGACCGCGCCCATGCCGCCACGGCCGAGCACCCGCTCGATCCGGTATCCGGCGAACACCGCGCCGGGTGCCAGGTGGTCGGTCATCGCCCTATCCGCTGGTGGCCAGGAGGCCGTACTGGGCGGCGATCCGCTGCCGCAATGTGTTCAGATCGCGGCTGACCGTCGCACCCACATAGCGCCCGTGGAGTACCCGGCAGCTGTACCGCGTTTCCTCCATCGCTTCCGGACTCACATCCTCGTCACAGGAGACATCCGGGACGCCCGCGGGCCCGTCGACATAGCGATAACCTTTCTCGGGCGTATGCGACCGCAGGTACCCGTCGAAGAAGCGGCGGGCCGCCGCCACGGTGGCGAAGCGGCCCAGTTCGGTCCATCCGTTGACCGCCCGCAGCTCGATCCCCGAATCGACCAGCCTGCGCCCGTTCACCAGCTGCGCCGCACGCGGACCGAAGACGACGCCCGCGCTGAATACCAGTGGACTCCACTGCGCGACCCGTCCGGGGTTGCCCACGGTGACTACCGGGTACGGCCAGCGACCGGGTGCTTCCGGCACCATCCGCGACAGCATTCCGTCCCGGTCCAGCGGCATGGTGGACAGCCGGTCACGCGCGGTGGGCACGAATTCGCGAATCCTGGGCAGCTGTGCGTCGAATGTCTTGCGGGCCATCCCCGTCAGCGTGTCCTGATCGGCGACGAGGTCTCCGATGAGAAGGCTCACCACATTGGCGCCGTCCGCGATCGTCGTCGCCATCGTCGGCACGTCCGGACGCCAATGAGCGTGCGCAGCAGCGTATCCCGGAATCAGCACCGATACATTGCCGGGACTCACGGCCGCATCGACGACATCGATGTCGGCGGCCGCGCGCTGGGCGGCGCTCTCGTCCGGGAACCGCAGCACAATCACCGACAGCACCTTGGCGGCACCGATCTGTGGACCGTCCACCGCGGGCTCGGAGTCGGTTCCACTGGCCGCACAACCGGTCAGCATGCCGTTCTGTTCGAGCACGGCTCGCACCGGCTCCGCCAGCAGCAGGGTCGCCTTGGCCGGAGTGGGCAGGAGCAGCACACCCTGCGGGCTGGCGGCATGGGTCAGGGTCGCGTCTACCTGGATCGGATCGATGAGCGTTTCGGCCAGGCGCGCCGCTTCGACCACCCGGCCGTATTTCTCGCTTCCGCTCGGCTGATCCAGCGGATCGATGCTGTACTTGCCGACATTCAGCGGCGCGGGGTCCGGGTAGTCGGCAACTGGGTTCCCCTCCACGACACAGCCTCCGGTCAGCATGACCACCGCCGCTGTCACCAGTGCGGTCACCGAGCGCACCGCGGCAACGAGACCGATTCGCTTCAAACCCGATTTCCTTTCAGCCGTGGATGATTCAGAGCGGTGCGTCCGGCCACCACCGCGCCCGGAGTTCCGCACCGCTGGAAGTGTTGCCGTACAGCTGAATTCGACAGAAGTTGCGCGCGGCATCGTCGAAGTACAGGTCGAGCGTGCCGAGCGGGCGATCGGAGATCACCGAATCCCCCGAGGGGGCTCCTGCCGTGGGGGTACCGAAGCCCCAATGCACCGTTCCCGAACCCGATTTGCGCGACCATCGTTCACTGCCCTCGCTGCGTACGGCCGAGAAGTCCGGGGAGATGGGCGACCGATCGGCATTGCACACCACGAACATCCCGTAGACCGGATCGTTGTCGCCGACGCAGTACAGGGTGGCTACCGGAACCTCGGCATCGAAGGACAGCACGTCGTAGTGCGATTCCTCGCTCATCGGCATACACCCGGTCAAGGCCTGATAGCCGGCCCCGTTCGGAGTGGCCGGCAGAAGATCCGGGAATGCCTCCGCGATGTAGGCGAACTTGCCCCACTCGGCTGGTTCGATGGTCCCGGTCACCGGCGGAGTCGGAACCTTCGTCCCGGCGGTCGGACCGTCTGCTCGCTGGTCGTGGCCGTTGGTCACGACGCCGACCGCCGTCCCCGCGGCGATGGCCACGACCGCGAGCGCCGCGAGAAATCCGATCCGCCGCCGCTTCCCGAACCGGGATACCCGTGGAAGACCTGCCGCCCGGGCCGGAACCGTCGGAGCGACCCCGGCCAGCGCCGCCCGGGCCGCCGTCGCCAGGTCGCCACAACTGTCGTAACGATCCTCCGGACTCTTGGCCATCGCCTTGGCCACGACCGCGTCGAAACTGGTCGGCACCGCGGCATTCACGCTGGACGGGGACGGCGGCGGCTCATGCAGATGGGCGTACATGAGCGCGCCTACCGAATCTCGCGGGAACGGCACCGAGCCCGTGAGCATCTGAAACAGCGTGCAGCCCAGGGCATAGACGTCTGCGCGATGGTCGATACGGCTGGTCTCGAGTTGCTCGGGCGCGGCGTAGGCGAGCGTTCCGGTGAATCCGCCGGCGTTGAGGGTCGTCCAATCCTCCACGCGCCGGGCGATTCCGAAGTCGGTGACCAGGACCTGATCGGCCCGGCCGTCCTCCTCGGCGATCAATATGTTGGCGGGCTTCACATCCCGGTGCAACAGACCTGCCCGATGCAGCTCATCGAGCCCCTGCGCCGCCTCACCGAGAATGTGTACGGCCCGTTCGACATTCCCGCGGAGCCTTCCGAGCCGGATCACCTCGGCCAGATCGCCACCCTCGACGTACTGCATCGCGATCCACAGCCGCCCCTCGGATTCTCCGCGGTCGCGCACCGCCACCAGATTCGGATGCCGCAGTCGCGCCGCGACCTCCGCTTCCCGGAGAAAACTCGCCCGGAACCCCGCAGCGTCGGTGTGCTGTCCCGACAACACTTTCAAGGCATCGCGCCGCGGCAGACGCGGATGCCGGGCCAGGTACACCGCACCCATGCCGCCCGCGCCGAGCTTGCGCTCGACCAGATAGCCCGCGAATTCGGTGCCGACCATCAACTCCACGGGTTCCCCTCCCGATGCCCGCTTCGCCCCACGGATCGAAACAGCACAGCAAGCGTTCTGGGCGGAACTATACCGACCGATCAACACGCCGTCCTGCACAGTGACCACTCGATGGCCGCGATCGTGGTTGGGAGATAGAAAGATTCACGAACCCGTCGCGTCGAGGAGTCGCATGAACCAGCTCGAAACCCGTCTCGCACTGCGTGAATTGACCGAGCGCTACGCGTCCTGCGCCGACCGCCGACGCGATGCCGCGCTGGCCGAACTCTTCACCGAGAACGGCAGCTTGACCATCGAGTGGGGCGGGGATCAGCCGACGTCAACCGTCCGCGGCCGCACGGAGATCGAGGCGGCCATGAAACCCCTCGACCGGTATCGCGTCACCCAGCACGTGATCGGCAATCAGCTGCTCGACTTCTCAGGGGACGTGGTGCGCGGCGAAACGTATTGCACCGCTTCCCATGTCTACGACGACGAGAGCGGCTCCCGGGTGTTCGTCATGCACATCCGGTATGTCGACACCTTTGTGCGGGACGGGCAGCTGTGGCTGTTTCGGGAGCGCCGTCTAGCCGTCGATTGGACCGAGGATCGGGCTCTCACCAGTCCCAGCCCCAGGTGACCACGGTCCAGGTCTGCATGGAGAAGGGGACGTCGCACCAGGCTTGCGAATGGGTTGGGCCCCAGGCGACATTGCCCCAGCGGTCGTAGTGGGACCACCAGTTCCACCAGGACCAGCAGGTGATGTGGACTTGATGCCAGACGCCGAGGCCGCATTGGGAGTAGGCGCCGGTGCCCCATTGGGGATTCACCGAGCAGTATCCGGGCGGCTGGGCTTCGGTGGCGGGTGCGGCCATCAGGGCGCCGGAGGCGAGCAGTGTCGCCGTGGCGAATCCGACCATCGTGCGCTTCATCGCGTTCATGACAAACCTCCACTGGGCGTGGGGCTCGTATTCGCCCCGACCCGTGCAGGTCCCACGCATGGTTCCGAATCCGGTGACCGCCAGGCATACGGCCACCATCTATGTGATGACCATCACTGCTATAGCAGGGTCCGTTACAGCCACCGCACGGCCGCCGATGCCCTCAGAGATGATCGATATCGATAGACGTTCCAAGGAGGGGTACATGCGCACCATCACCCGAAGCGTCACCCGCGCGGCCGTCGCCGCCGCCATCGCCACCGGCGCCCTGGCCGCCACCACCGGCACCGCCAGCGCCGACGAGTGGCCCGTCCAGCAGCCGAACAGCCCGATCTACGTCGTCGAGGCCCACAACTTCCTGACCCCGTCGGACCTCGACTACTGGAACCCCTTCGTGGACAAGGCGCGGTTGACCTCGCCGTACGGAAACAGCACCCGGATCGTGTGCACCGGCTTCCACGGTGTCACCACCAGTTGCTTCCAGGCCGATGCCGATGGCAACCCGCATCAGCTCAAGGCGCTGCCGATGAACTTCCCGAATTTCACCGGCTACCTTGCTCCCGGCGGCGGCGTCAAGCACTGGGTCTACCCCGGCTTCGTTCCCGGAAGCTGAGCAGCAACACCGCGGTTCGAGCAAGCGAAAGGCCCGCTTCCGAAAGGAAGCGGGCCCTTTGCTTTCCGGCTTACAGGTACTGGCCGGTGTTCGACTCGGTGTCGATGGCGCGGCTCGCGCTGGCGTTCTTACCCGTCACCAAGGTGCGGATGTAGACGATGCGCTCGCCCTTCTTACCCGAGATCCGAGCCCAGTCATCGGGATTCGTGGTGTTGGGCAGGTCCTCGTTCTCGGAGAACTCGTCCACGATCGAATCGTAGAGATGCTGGATGCTCAGGCCCGGGTTGCCGGTTTCCAGGACCGACTTGATGGCGTACTTCTTGGCCCGGTCCACGATGTTCTGGATCATGGCGCCGGAGTTGAAGTCCTTGAAGTACAGGACTTCCTTGTCACCGTTGGCGTAGGTGACCTCCAGGAAGCGGTTGTCCTCGCTCTCGGCGTACATGCGGTCCACCACGCGTTCGATGGTGGCCTGCACGCACTTGCCGCGATCGCCGTCGAACTCCTGTAGGTCGTCCGAGCGCAGGGGCAGCGTCTCCGTCAGGTACTTGGAGAAGATGTCCTGCGCCGCTTCGGCATCGGGGCGCTCGATCTTGATCTTCACGTCCAGGCGGCCGGGCCGCAGGATCGCGGGGTCGATCATGTCCTCACGGTTGGAGGCACCGATCACGATCACGTTCTCGAGACCCTCGACACCGTCGATCTCCGAGAGCAGCTGCGGCACAACGGTGGTCTCCACATCGGAGGAGACACCCGAACCGCGGGTGCGGAAGATCGAGTCCATCTCGTCGAAGAACACGATCACCGGCGTGCCCTCGGACGCCTTCTCACGAGCCCGCTGGAAGATGATCCGAATGTGGCGCTCGGTCTCACCCACGAACTTGTTGAGCAGCTCGGGACCCTTGATGTTCAGGAAGAACGACTTGGCTTCCTTGGCATCCTCACCGCGCGCCTCGGCGATCTTCTTCGCCAGCGAGTTGGCAACGGCCTTGGCGATCAACGTCTTACCGCAACCGGGCGGACCGTAGAGCAGCACGCCCTTGGGCGGGCGCAGCGCGTACTCGCGGAACAGATCCTTGTGCAGGAACGGCAATTCGACGGCGTCGCGGATCTGCTCGATCTGGCGCGAGAGACCACCGATGTCCTCGTAGTCGACATCGGGCACCTCTTCGAGCACCAGATCCTCGACCTCGGCCTTGGGAATCCGCTCGAAGGCGAATCCGGCCTTGGTGTCGACCAGCAGCGAATCACCCGGGCGCAGTTTGCGAATGGGGCGATCCGGATCCTCGAGATCATCCACGTCGACCAGCGCGGACAGCGGCCCGGACAACCAGACCACCCGCTCCTCGTCGGCATGCCCGACGACCAGGGCGCGACGCCCGTCGTCGAGAATCTCACGCAGCGTGCCGATCTCGCCGATGGCATCGAAACCGCCCGCCTCGACCACGGTCAGCGCCTCGTTGAGACGTACGGTCTGCCCGTATTTGAGGATGGTGGTGTCGATATTCGGCGAACACGTCAGCCGCATCTTGCGCCCGGAAGTGAACACATCGACCGTCTGATCGTCGTACACGCCGATGAGGATGCCGTAGCCAGAAGGTGGCTGGCCGAGGCGATCCACTTCCTCGCGGAGAGCGACCAGTTGCTGGCGCGCTTCCTTCAAGGTATCCATCAGTTTGGTATTGCGAATCGTGAGCGAATCGACGCGCGCTTCCAATTCCCGTGTGCGATCCGGCGTGTCGGCGAGTTGCCTCCGGAGTGCAGCGGCCTCGGCGCGTACTGCCTCGAGTTCCCTCCAGGCCGCCGAGTCCGAATGTTCGATGGGGCTCATGATGCTGCTCCTCCCAGTCCCGGTCTATCAACGCTACCGGGCTCTAACCGTTCCCGCTTTCCGACATGGTTTCGTCGTGATCACATCTAGGCTGCGGCCGACGTGCCGAGCAGGCATGTTAGCCTGCCCTAACCTGTTTCCGGCGAGTTAATCGCCGGCCGAGCCGAAAGGTGCCGTTGATGCTCCTTCCCACCAGTCGTACTCCTGGTAAGCGCAACGTCACGCGGACGCTTCGTGTTTCCTCGAGCACACTCCGTGTTTCCGTGGCTACCGTCGCGGCCCTCGCGGCCGTTACGGCAACTCTGACCGGCTGCGGCTCCGACGACAAGGGTTCTTCGTCCTCGTCTTCGTCCACCGCGACCAGCTCGTCGACCGCCGCCGCCGCGCCCGCGCCGACCGCGGAAGCCCTGCAGAGCGTTCTCACGGCCTTCGCCGACCCGGCAAAACCGGCTGCCGACAAGGCCAAACTAGTCGTCGACGGCGACAAGCGTCTCGGAAATATCGACACCATGAATCAGGGGCTTGCGCATTACCAGGTCGGATTCACCGTCGGTGAGATCAAGCAGGACGGGACCAAGGCGGATGCGAAGGTGTCGGTGACCTCGCCGCACGGCACCATGCCCGACGTCCCGATGACGTTCCAGTACAGCGACGGCACGTGGAAGCTCTCCGACGCCGGGGCGTGCACCGTCCTCGGCATGGCGCGTGCCGCCTGCCAGTAATACCCATCCGATATCACGAAAGGCCCGTTCGTTCATGCTCGCTCGTTCCATTCGTCTGTCTCTGTCCGTCGCCGCCGCCGCGGTCGCCCTCACCTCGGGCGCGGGCCTGGCCGCCGCCGACACCGCCGCGCCCTCGGCCGAGGAGCTGCAGTCGACGCTGACCCGCTTCACCGACCCGTCGGTTCCGGCCGCGGACAAGACGAACCTCATGGTCAACGGCGGTGCGCGCACCGCCAATATCGAGAAGATGAACCAGGGCCTGGCCAACTACGGCACCATCGGCTGGACGGTTTCGGGCGTACAGGCCAACGGCGACAACGCCGATGCCTCGGTCGCCATCTCCTCCCCGCACGGCACCATGCCGGGCGTGCCGATGACCTGGCAGCACACCGACGCGGGCTGGCAGCTCTCCGAGAGCACCGCGTGCACCATCCTCGCCATGGGCAAGGCGCCCTGCTGAGTCCGACGCCACAGCGGCGAGATCGGCTCGCGAGAGCCTGAATTCGACAACGCGCCCCCGCCGGATACCGGCGGGGGCGCGTTCGTTCCGGGCCGAATTCGGCCGGGAAATATATTCTTCGGTGTCTCAGCCCTTGGACGGACGCCGCTGCGGCTTGGGCGCGGTGACGCCGTCGGCGAGGCGGCGGGCCTTCACCAGGAACGCGGTGTGGCCTTGCATGCGATGCTCCGGGCGCACGGCCAGACCCACGACATGCCAAGGGCGAACCATGGATTCCCAGGCGGTCGGTTCGGTCCAGCAGCCCTGGCGGCGCAGCGCCTCGACGACCTCGGAGAGCTGGGTGGTGGTGGCCACGTAGGCCAGGAAGACGCCGCCGGGGATGATCGCCTTGGCGACCGCGTCGAGGGCGTCCCACGGCTTGAGCATGTCCAGGACCACGCGGTCGACCTGCTCGCCGGAGTACTCGCCGACATCGCCGAGGGTGAGTTCCCAGTTGGCGGGGCGTTCGCCGAAGAATCGCTCGACATTCTTGACCGCGTGCTCGGCGTGGTCCTCGCGGATCTCCCAGGAGATGACCTTGCCCTCGGGGCCGACCGCGCGCAGCAGCGAGCAGGTCAGCGCGCCGGAACCGGCGCCGGCCTCGAGCACCTTCGCGCCGGGGAACATGTCGCCCTCGTGCACGATCTGGGCGGAGTCCTTGGGGTAGATGACCGCCGCGCCGCGCGGCATGGACAGCACGTAGTCGGTGAGCAGGGGGCGAAGCGCCAGGTAGGGGGTGCCCTTGGCGGAGTTCACCACGCAGCCCTCGTCGGCGCCGATGAGGTCGTCGTGGTTGATGTGGCCGGCGTGGGTGTGGAACTCCTTGCCCGCCTCCAGGATCACCGTGAACTTGCGCCCCTTGGCGTCGGTCAGCTGTACCCGGTCACCGATCTGGAAAGGGCCGGTCCGTCTGGCCGTCATGAATCTCCGTCCTACGTGTCGTGGGTGAAAACGTGCGTCGCTGCGATATTGCGGCGTCGAATGTGCCCGCACCTTGTCGGTGCCTGCGTTTAGCCTGCCAGGTATGTCGGTTGACGCGATCAGTACCCCGGAGACAGAGCGGTTCGGTCCGCGTGGTCCCGCGCTGTCCCCTTCGCGCGCAATCGATTACAAGCAGTGCCCGTTGAAGTACCGGCTGCGGGTCATCGATCAGATCCCCGAGCCGCCGTCGAAGGCCGCCGTGCGCGGCACCGTGGTGCATGCCGTGCTGGAGGCCCTGTTCGGCCTGCCCGCCACCGAGCGCGATGTCGACGCCGCTCTCGCCCTCATCGAACCGGCCTGGGCCGGGGTGCGCGAGTCCCGGCCCGAGGTCGAGGGGCTGATCCCGGACGCGGAACTCGCCGATTTCCTGGCCGAGGTCCGCAAGCTGGTCGGCGTCTACTTCCGGCTCGAGGATCCGACCGGTTTCGAGCCGGAGTCGTGTGAGACCTTCATCGAGGCCGAGCTGCCCGACGGCACGCCCCTGCGCGGGATCGTGGACCGTCTGGACCGCTCGCCCGAGGGCGATCTGCATGTGATCGACTACAAGACCGGTCGCGCCCCGGGCCTGGCGTACGAGACCAAGGCGCTGTTCCAGCTCAAGTTCTACGCGCTGGTCCTGCTGCGCACCCAGGGCCGGGCGCCCGCCGAACTGAAGCTGATGTACCTGGCCGACGGCGTCACCCTGACCTACAAGCCGGATCCGGAGGAGCTGCTGCGGTTCGAGCGGATCCTCTCGGCGCTGTGGGCGGCGATCGTGACCGCCGCCGAGACCGGTGAGTTCCCGCCCAGTCCGGGCTGGATGTGCCAGTACTGCGATTTCAAGCGACTATGCCCCGAATTCGGTGGCACCACACCGCCTTTCCCGTCCGGCGAGGACGAGCCGGAGTACGACCCGTCCTGACCGGACAGGGATCAGAAGGCGCGGCAGGAGCGGATGTCGGTGGCCAGGATGGCCTTGGCGCCCAGATCGGCGAGCTGATCCATCAACTCGTTGCCGTTCTTGCGCGGCACCAGCGCGCGCACCGCGACCCAGTCGGGATCGGTGAGCGGGGCGATGGTCGGCGACTCCAGGCCGGGGGTGATGGCGACCGCCTGGTCGAGCAGCGCCTTGGGGCAGTCGTAGTCCAGCATCAGGTACTGCTGGGCGAAGACCACGCCCTGGATGCGGGCGACCAGCTGGTTGCGAGCCTTGTCGTGCTGATCGGCGCCCTTGGCCTCGATCAGCACGCCCTCGGAGTCGCACAGCGACTCGCCGAAGGCGACCAGGTTGTGCTGGCGCAGGGTGCGGCCGGAGCCGACCACGTCGGCGATGGCGTCGGCGACACCGAGCTGGATGGAGATCTCGACCGCGCCGTCGAGGCGGATGACCTCGGCCTCGATGCCGCGCGCCTTCAGATCCCCGCGCACCAGGTTCGGGTAGGAGGCGGCGATGCGCTTGCCGTGCAGGTCCTCGACCTTCCAGTCCTGCCCGGCCGGGGCGGCGTAGCGGAAGGTGGAGCGGCCGAAGCCGAGCGCGAGCCGTTCCTGCACGGGCGCACCGGAATCCAGCGCCAGGTCGCGGCCGGTGATGCCGAGGTCGAGCTCGCCGGAGCCGACGTAGATGGCGATGTCCTTGGGCCGCAGGAAGTAGAACTCGACCTGGTTGGCCGGGTCGAGCACGCTCAGCTCACGCGAATCGGTGCGCTTGCGGTAGCCGGCCTCGGACAGGATGGCGACCGCGGATTCGGAGAGGGCGCCCTTGTTGGGGACTGCGACGCGAAGCATGGGAGGTCCTTTCGGAACGGAGGGAAGACGCGGGGACGACGGCTGGATGGGCGGAAACACTCACCGCGCCGTGCGGGTGCACAGCGCGGTGAGCGGCACATCACAGATGTCGGTACACGTCCTCGAGCCGCAGGCCGCGGCCCACCATCAGCACCTGCACCCAGTAGAGCAGCTGCGAGATCTCCTCGGAGAGTTCCTCATCGCTCTGGTACTCGGCGGCGATCCAGACCTCGCCGGCTTCCTCGAGTACCTTCTTGCCCTGCGCATGCACGCCGGCGTCCAGGGCGGCGACGGTGCCCGACCCCTCGGGGCGGTTGGCGGCACGATCCTGCAGCTCGGCGAACAGGGCTTCGAAAGATTTCACGGGGAGTGATTCTCTCAGACGAGCGCACACTCCCCGCAATCGGTTATACGGTGAGCAGTTCGGTGAGTTCGGCGACCGCCGTGCGCAGGTGCCCGGCGAAGTCGTGCATTGCCGGTGCGACGTGCTTGGGTGTGGCCAGGTAGAGGTTCCAGCGGTCGGGCAGCAGCACGTAGGCGATGCCGATGCACTTGGGGCTGGTGGAGCCGAAACCGAAGAACTGGATGTTCACCGACGGCGCGGAGCTGGTGGACAGGTAGTCGTCGCGGGTGATGGTCCAGCCGGGGCTGTCGTAGAAGGCCATCGGCGCGGTCGCGCCCAGCTGCTCGCCGCGGCGGCGCTGGATCCACTGCAGCTCCCACAGGTGCTGTTCGGGGGCCTCGCCGCGCTGGCATTCCTGGGCCCGGCGCACGTGCGCCTCGGCGGCGGTGCGCAGCGCCACCAGCTTGCGGTCCCGGTCGACGTCCGGATTCTCCATGGCCGCAACGAAATCCAGCATCTCCTGGGTGACCACGCGCATGGCCTCGGTGCGGCCGTTGCGGAACTGGCGGGTGGCGATGGATTCGTAGGTCGCGCCGTTGAGGCCCTTGCTGCGCTTGTGGGCGAGCTGATAACTCAACTGGGCCAGGGCATCCGGTGAGATGCCGAGGCTCTTGGCGCGCTTGGTGCCGAAATCGAAGGACACCGTGGTGGTGGCGTTCTCGGCCGCGTACTGCGCGAAAGAGGCGGCGGCGGAGGCGATCTCGGTCTTGGCCTCCGGGCCGAGGGTGAATTCGATGGGCTCGGTGGCGGGCAGGCCCTGCGGCTGGGCGCCGGACTGCTCGGCGTGCGCCGTCACCGGGGCTTCCAGGAGGGTGTCGACGAAGGACAGGATGGTGGTGCCGTCGAGCCCGCAGTGCTCGACATTGATGCCCGCGCTCCCGTCGGCGAAGACGATGAACGACACCGCCTTGTCGAACCAGCGGTTGCCGCTGTCGCCGTGCAGCAGCTGGTCGCAGGCGTGCAGGGTGTCGCGGGGCGCGAAGTCCTCGAGGCAGACGCAGAACAGCGCGGTCTCGATGGTGTCGAAGGCGGCGGTATTGGCGGGCCGCAGGTTGGCGTAGATCGGCGCCCAGTCGGCGCGGGCCAGGCTGGTGAGATGCCCGGGCGCGGCATTGGTGGCGGCACGGCGCGCGCCCGCCTTCATGACCGCCTGCAGACCCGAGGCCAGATCCTCCGGGGTGTAGGGCACACCGCTCGGACCGATCACGTCCATCCGGAACATGTTGCCGCGGTAGAAGACCACGATGTGGCGGGCCTCCGAATGCCCCGGCCATTCCTCGCTGTAGGGCACCCGCACGGTGTCCTGCGGCGCGCCCGGGATGCGGGTCTCGGAGAACAGGAACTTGTTCTGCGCCATATTGAGTCGCGTGCCGCGCTGGGTGGCGGGCGGGATCTCCTCGGCGTCCAGGCGCAGCTTGTAATTGACGGCCGCACTGACAATTGCGGCGGCCCGCTCGCTCTGGTCGGCACTGGTGGACGCGGCCAGCATGGTGTCATCGCGGAACAGGAAGAAGAAGTTGGCGTTCAACGCGATTCGGTCGCGCCGCCCCAGATAGCGCGACGGCCAGAACTCGTCGAGCCAGCTCCCCACGCCCGGAGTCTTGTCGAAGCGTTCCAGATCGGCGTGCAGGGTGCGGGCGGGGCTGTCGGGGCGCAGCAGGTCCTCGACGCTGGCCGCGGTGGCGGCGTACTGGTCGGAGGTCAGCAGCGGCGCGCACCAGTGCAGGAATCGGGTGCAGCTCTCCTCCAACGTGGGCAGCGGGACGCGGGGCAGCTGCTCGTCGAAGGCGAAGGTGCTGTCGCTCAAGGGGTGTCCTCGGTGTCGATGGGTCAGGGGTGGCCTGGCTTTGCACACGCGTGACCGTCCCCCGTGCGGTCACTGCCCCCATTCTTGCCATCGAACCGGTCGGCGCGCCAGGATTTCCGGCGAATCCCGGATGGGTGCGAATGGAAGCTGTTTTACTGCGCGGCAACAGTTTTCATGCGAGCCAGGTGCCGGCCGAGCCCGGCTCGCACAAACGCTTCAACCGCAGCTCCACCTCATCACTGGTCAGGTAGCAGCCGGTCTGCTCGAACCCGCCGATGGTGTGCGTGGCGTAGTCGCCGTAACCGATGCGCAGGAAGTCGTCGCCGCTGAGCCCGTGCACCGCCCAGTCGAAGGCGACGCGGGCCCGCGCCACCACCGTCCGCAGCGCACCCAGATGGTAGCTCCGTGTCACGAATTGCGCTGGGACTCCGCGCAATCCGATCTTCAGCGGGCGGGCCAGCGCGTCCCGGCCGCCGAGGTCGACGACCAGCCCCAGATCCGGATGCCGATACGGGGTGACCTGCCCGCCGCGCAGGGTGGCGAGCAGATTCTTGGCCATGTGCTTGCCCTGGCGCATGGCGTGCTGCGCGGTGGGCGGGCATTGCTTGTCCGGGCCCGCGGCCAGATCGGGGACGGCGGCCGCGTCGCCGAGCGCCCAGACGCCTTGCAGGCCCGGCACACTGAAGTCGGGATGGACCACGATCCGGCCGCGGTCGGTATCGGCGCCCAGATGTCCGGCGAGCGGGCTGGGCGCGACCCCGGCCGTCCACAGCACCGTGCGCGAGGGAATGAACCGGCCATTGGTGAGGGTGACGCCGCGCGCGGTGACCTCCTGCGCGGACGCGCCCGAAATGAGTTCGATGCCGCGTTCGGCCAGAATCTTTTTCGCGTTCGCGCCCAGGCGCTCGCCGAGTTCCGGCATGATCCGGTCGCCGTGGGTGACCAGGTGCCAGCGCACCATGGTCGATTCCGTCTCCGGGAAGTAGCGGCGGGCGGCGGCCTGGCAGACCTTGTTGAGCACCGCGGTGGTCTCGGTGCCGGCGTAGCCCGCGCCGATCGTGACGAAGTTCAGGCGTTCGCGGTCGATGTCCTCCTCCCCGCGCACCGCGGCCACGTCGAGTTGCCGCAGCACGTGATCGCGCAGGTACATGGCCTCCGAGAGCGTCTTCATCCCGAACCCGTGCTCGTGCAGACCGGGCACGTCCTGGATGCGGGTGATACTGCCCGGGGCCAGCACCAGCTGATCGAACTCGTAGGCGCATTCCTCACCGGAGTGCCGCCGCACGATGACCTGCCGGGTCTTCGGATCGACCCCGACCGCCATGCCGGGCACCACCTCGGTGCGCCGCAGCACCCGCCGCAGCGGCACCGAGACCGAGCGCGGATTGAGCGTGCCGGAGGCGACCTGCGGCAGCAGCGGCAGATACAGCAGCCCGGCATCGGGCGTGACGAGCTGGACGTCCGCCTCGTGGGGCTTCAGGCGGCGCTCCAGATATCGGGCGCACTCCACGCCCGCGAAACCACCGCCGATTATTACGATCTTCGCTGGTGCCACCGATTCACCGTAACAATCATGCGCGAGTTTGAGGTGAATCCGGGAATTCGAGTTGCCTCATGCGGTGCCTTTTTCACGATCCGGTGCCACCGCCCGAATTGGGACGGGAGATATACAGCTGGGCATAGAGCCAACCGTCGGATTCGCAGTCGGCCGTATCGATTCCCTTGTCCGCCAGGGTGTTCAGGACCCGCACCCGCTCGTCCGCGGAGGCGAAACGCCGCTGCCGGAACACGCCGGGCGCGCGTTCGGTGCGGTAGCCCAGGGCGGTGAGGCGCGTGGCGATGGTGTCGAAACTGAACATGCGCAGCACGAAATGTGCCATCCAGGGCAGTTTTCCGCCGTGTGCGTGGGCGACCCGCAAGAGGGTTTTCTCGGTGATGTAGCCGACGCAGCCGGTGGAGATGACCAGGTCGGCGCCGGCCAGGATGGCGCGCTGTGCCTCGCTGGGATCGCCCGCCTCCAGATCGGCGTGCACGATGTCCTGCAGGAATCCGGCCGCCTTGGCGTAGTCGAGGGCGGGACGCGAGGCATCCATTCCGACGAATCGGACACCGGGTAATCGGTCGTCACTCTCGAGGAGTTCACGGTCGCGGTCGATGAGTTTCTCGGTGTCGCCGGTGCTGCGATAGTGCTCGGCCAGCTCGGACATGCCGGTGTCCAGGCGCAGCAGGGCCGCGTTCACGCCGTAGGAGCAGCCGATATCGAGGACCGTCGGTGCGGCGATCCCGGTGGCGGCCTTGTATTCCGCCAGCAACCGCTGAAAGTGCGGTTTCGCCAATTCCGGTATCTGATAATCCAATTCGGCCATCCGCGCGTAATACTCGCGTGGATCGGGCCGGTCGTAGATGTCGTCGAACGATGCTTTCCCGGTGGAACTGTGCAACGAAACCGGCACGCGCTGGCCCCTTCTCAGTCGAGCAGTGAATCGCCGCGGACCTCGCCGACGGCCAGATGATCCGCCGATACCCGCCCGAACAGCTGACGAGTCCGCTCGGCCGTGCCGATCAGTCCCGGTGTGTCGCTGTAGGCGAAGATCGCCGAATGCCGTTGCACCGTCCCGCCTACCGGCGCGACCCGATGCAACGAAAACCTCCCCTGGAACAGCTGCAAATCCCCCGGCCGCAGCTCCAGCCGCTTGATGAATCGCTCCCCGTGCCCGGTGAGCACCGCGTTCACATCCGCGAAGTTCTCGGCCTGCCGCGACCGGATGTTCGGGCAATACTCGAACACCCCACCGCATTCCGGCTCCTGGGTGAGCATGCTGACGGTGAACTCATTGGTGTCGAAGTGCCACGGATGCGACATCCCCGGCGCAACGACATTGAGGCACAACCCGGCAAAGGGATCGGTGTACTCGTGCAACTCCGCCAGCCCGAAGCAGTCCGCCACGAACCGCTGGAACCGCTCGTCCATGTACAGCCGATGGATCAGCGCATCGGCGGGTATGAGATCCCTTGCCACAAAAGCATTTCCACGCCGCAGCACGATGCGTGCGGGATGGTCCTCCGACAGGTCCGCATCCAGTGGAATGTTGTACGCGTTGACATTCTCCACGGTGTAATACGCGTGGGGAGCCAGCAGCACACCTTCGCTCCGCAAGGTACCCAGCAACTCCCGCCGAATGAACCCGGGCAATACGCAGCACCCATCCGCCGCGAGCTCTTCCCGAGCCGCCCGAACGGCCGCGTTCCACCCGTCGCTCCCCGGCGAATCCAGCGGATACTTCTCGAAATCCACCCCGGGCACATGCCCGCCGGCGTCCTGCGCGTCGACCCAACCCCCAACCGCAACCATGCCGCCCATTCTTGCCGC
>NZ_BAAFGR010000047.1:0-47045 GCF_041154655.1 Nocardia sp. JMUB6875 | reverse complement strand
GGTCCGCCCCCGCCTGCTGGTGCGCCCCGTGCATCCGGTCGCGCTCGATGATCCGGGCGCACAGCCGCACCACGACATCCTCGAGCCCCATCCCCAGCGACTCCGCCCGCAGCTCCGCCATCTCCAGCGCCCACTCCCGGTCGATGGCCGAGGGATCGCTGAGCATCTCGTCCAGCGCCATCCCGTCGATCGCCTGCTCCCGGGTCAGATCCCACCCCGGCAGCCAGCTCAACGCCCACGCGCCACCGCCGGGACCCGGCACCAGGTGCGCGGTCTCGGGAGTGAGGTCGCTGGTGATCGCGCGACCGGATATGCGGAGCGCCATGGCCTTTCCAGTCTCTCGTCGGGATACTCCGAGTGAATGTACGACCGCAGCCTTACGACTCTCTATCGAATTCCTTACAGCCCGCCGTGCATGGAGGTCAGTGGTCATCCTCGCGGGGAGGACTCAGCTGTGTACGCCGGTCTCGGCGAGCACCTGGCGCAGGATGTGCTCGAGCCCGGTCAGCCGAACACCCAGGACATCGGCCTGCAAGATCTCCAGCACCTCATCGCGATCCGCGGGTCCGAGCGCCTGCGCGGCACCGGCCGAGGGGTCCGCGACAAGCCCGATCGACAGCATGCCGACGGTCAGCGGCCAGATGTCGTATCGCTGCGACAATCGCCCGGCGATATCGAGCGCACGCGCGCAGGCATAGGTGAGCGGAACGCCTTCCCAGGTCGCCGCGGCGTAATTGGCGGGATCCAGCACGACCCTGCCGGTGATGGTCTCCAAACCTCCGGTCCGCAACCACAATCGATACCACTGCCCCGCGGAGTCGGCCTGCATCAACGTGATCAGCAGTGCCTGGGTATCCAACGGCCGGGGCGCGAGCGCGGCACCGGTGGCCCGTAGCGCCAGATCCACGGTTCCGTGCACGGGCACGCCGGGCAGGATCGGCCGCAAAGCCGTGGATTCGCGTCCGACCAAGGACTTCGACGATGTCACAGCGGTTTTCGGTGTCGGTACCGCCTCGGACCCGGATCCACCCGACCCCCGCAGTACGGCTCTGGCCATCAGCACCACCGCGAGTCCCGCCACAGCCACGGCCAGCGTCACCCCACCGCTCGCCGCAACCTCCCGCAACCCGTCGAGCAACCCGAACAATCCGAGCATCCCGGCGAGAATCCCCACCGACATCAGGACCAGAATCGCAATGTCGCTCCCCGACAACGCCTTCTTCGCCATGCGTCCTCCCCCCGCCGCTCGATGCTACGCGCGCGCGGAAGGCCGAAACCATCGCCGAATAAACACCGGATAAGCGAGCCGACCAGTGCTTCAGCGGAATTCGGTCACGCCTCACACAGCGGCAGCGCGGCCCGGACCAGCGCGGCCTGATGGAGGAGATCCACGTGGCGCGCACCCGCGACGGCAAGCACGGTGCCGGTCAACCGTGCCGGACAGTCACCGCTCGCCAACTCGGCTCGCCGAGCGGACAATTCATCCACGATCCCGGTATTGGCGCGATCGATGACGGGCCGAATGCCCGCGAGATCCGTCGCTGGAACCGGAGCACTCACCAGTTGGCTGCGCCACTCCGCCACCAGTCCACGCTGCACCAGCTTGTTGGCCTCGATCTGCCCCTCGAACACCGCCCGCACCCACCCGGCCGGCAGCCCGCGTTCGACCCCGAGCGCACCCATCGCGTCATAGATCGCTGCCTCCCGCGCCGGATCATCGATCACCGGCTCCCCGCCATCCCGAACCGCCCCCGCCCACTTCACCGCGGCCACGGTGTCAGCGGTCTCGAGCCGATCCACAACCAACCCCACCAGCCGATCCAATGACTGTGCTTCCTGCGCGTGCGCCACCCCTTGACCCGCAACGAGCGCCACCGAAGCCGCGGCCACCGCAATCAATACCTTCATCAACTCGCCTCCCGGCAACGAGAAACTAGAGAAAGAGCCCGGCGAAAGTATGTCAGAAATGCAGAAAGGCCCGGCGGGAGCCGGGCCTGATCTGGATGAAACTTGGTGCGCGATACTGGGATTGAACCAGTGACCTCTTCCGTGTCAGGGAAGCGCTCTCCCGCTGAGCTAATCGCGCGGGTCTTCATGCTCTTCAATGAAGAAGAGGCGGCGACGGGAATCGAACCCGTGTGCACGGCTTTGCAGGCCGTTGCCTCACCACTCGGCCACACCGCCAAGCAGGCCGTGTTGGCCTCTCGAGCGGATGACGGGATTCGAACCCGCGACCCTCACCTTGGCAAGGTGATGCGCTACCAGCTGCGCTACATCCGCATTTCGTCCCGGGCGCCTCTCGGCTGTCCCGCTGACGAGGTAGAACATTAGCCGACTATCAGCGCAGGTAACAAATCGCCTGGTAGATGGGGGTAAATGTGAACTACAAAGGTGTAGTCCGCCGCGGCCTGGACGTGGGTCGTATTCATCCCACCCCACGACCCCTAACCGCCCATGGCCCGCGGGCGACCATCCGGTGAACCCCACGCGACACGACAGACCCGCCCGTCGCAGCCCCATTTTTCGCCCATACGCACGCGATTTGGTGCGACGCCGCAGATCTGTGTAAAGTTCTGTCTCGTTCGAAGCGCCGGAAACGCCGCCGAGAACACCGCCCACCAGGGCGGGAGCTACGGTTCTATAGCTCAGCGGGAGAGCACTCGCTTCACACGCGAGGGGTCGCTGGTTCGATCCCAGCTAGAACCACCATAAGGGGCTTATTCGAACCAGCGTTCGCTCGCTGGTCCGGGTAGGCCCCTTTTCGGCTTTCTCAATGACGAGCGGCCCTTGCAGGTCCGTTCAGCCTGATGAAGGTTGGGGCACAAGGGATTCGTCGCATCGGCCACCTGCGTCTCGATGAGCCCCATGATCATCTATGTAGAAGCGCTGAAAGACGGTCTCGGTGAGGAGGCGGCGCGCTTCAGTGCCTGCCGTGAGCGAATGAGCCCCGCACGCCTTCAGGAAGTGATTGGGCAGCTGGAGGATTGGGAGCTGTTCTAGTTGGACCGGCTGCTTGGCCTCCGGTCGCGCAGGTACCGGGTCGCTACCACCAGCAATGGGATCTGGAGCACCGCGTACATCGCGTGCCACGCGTAGTGATGCAGGGTCTGCTCGGGGTAGAACGGCCAGATCGGTAGCGGAAGCACGGACAGGGCACCGCCGACGAGGTTCAGCCAGCCCCATCCGAGCAATGCGATGGTGCAGGCGCGGCGCAGTGGCCGCACCGCCCATGCGGCCAGCAGCATCAGCAGTAGTGCGCCGGGCAGGGCGGACTCGGGCGACTGCGGTGTCTGGTGCGGCAGGTCGTTGACGTTGTGGAGGTAGAGGCCGAGCCACGACAACGCGGTGGCGAGCACGATCGGCAATGCGCCGGATCTCATACGTTCCATGCTAATTCGACGGCGCCTGCCGACGACACGGCGTCTGCACCACCACGGAGATCGCCCCCACCACCGAGTCGTCGATCACGGGTGGTGATGTAACCCAGGAGCTGGTGGTTCGTTTCGCTGAGCGCCGGAGTCGGCGGCGAGCCGGTCGAACGACAGCTCTACCCGGCTGTCAGTCGTGGCGGCTCAGGGGGCGGCTCGGAGCCGGACGGCCCGTGGCCGGCCGAACGCACCATCATGCCTATCGCGCGTTTCCCCGGGGGTAGCGGGTGGGCAGCAATTGCGGTCCGTGGGCCGTGGGTGAATTCCGAGGGCCATGGTCCGCTTCGCGGCCGGGCCACAACAGCAGGAGCGAGAGGGCGGCGAGTAGTGCGCCCAGCATGTTGTCGGTGAGTCGCTCGATGACATCGACCCAGCCGAGCCGGACGTCGAAATCGCTGAGCAGCAACAACACCGGTGTTGCGAAGATCGGCCAGAAGCCGTAGTTGAAGCCGCGCATCGGACGGGCGATGCCGCCGCAGACCGCGATGGCGATGGCCGCCGCGAACGGGGCGCCGGACGTGAACGCGAGTAATGCGGCGGTCAGGGTGCAGCCGGCGACCAGCCCGATCAAGCGCTTGACAATCCGTCCCCGGGTGTCGTCCCAGGTGGACCGCAACGTAGTGAGGATGCCGATCAGCATCCACTGGGCATGCGGCATGTGCACCAGGGCCGACGCGATGTAGGCCGTGGTGAAACAGACGGCCACCCGCAGGCCGTAGCGCACCCGGGGATCGCCCTCGGAGACCACTGTGCGCAGGCCCGCCCATGTGGGCCGGAGGCGGTCGTGGCATGACGCGGCATGCTCGCCACCGGACCTGGGCGCGTAGCTGCCGCCGAAGAACGGGATCAGCAGCACCGCGCTCGCCAGCAGCGCCCCGCCCAGGAAGCGCGAAAGATGCTGGACCGCAGCGATTCCGGGTTGCGGCGCGGTCCCCAGAATCATCGCGATGAGAGGAGTCACAGCGACCCCCGGCAGCGGCACGATCAACGACAGTGCGATCGCGGCGAGGGCGGTCGCCCAGACCCGGCCACCGACCAGCATGCCGAGCCCGGTGGCCGCTACGAGCATCGCGCTTTGGGTGAGCATTTGCCGGAACCTGCTGGGGAAGTCCGGTTTCGGCACGGTAAGCGTGGTGAACCAGGCCGCTACGGCTGCCTGCACTCCGGCCCCGGCATGCCCGGTGCCAACCCCGCCGATTATCGGAAGCCCGATCGCCAGTGCGCTGCCGAGCGCGAGGCGGCGGTCGTAGCGCGCCGGCGCCTCACGCGAGAGGTATATCGCCCACATCGAGCGCACCGAATGATCGGCCCGGTCGAGCAGTGCGGCCATCCGCTCCGGTGTTGCCCGGTCGGCGGTCATACGGCAGGCAGGGCCTCGTCCACCGTGGTGACGGTGGTGATGTGCCGGAGTACCGCGAGGCCGGACTCGTGCAGCTCCGGGCTCTCGGAAGAGGTTGCGTCGGCGAGGATTTCGACGATGAAGTCGCGGTCATGGGCCTCGCGGGCGGTGGCCTGGACGACCAGGTCGGTGGAGCAGCCCATCAGTAGGACACGCTCGATTCCCAGGGCGCGCAGCCGCAGTTCGAGATCGGTGTTGTAGAAGGCGCTGACTCGGTGCTTGACGATGACCGGCTCACCGGATTCCGGCGCGACCTCGTCGAGGAACTCGGTCGCCCAGGTGCCCAGTTGCAGCGACCCGTACTGCGGGGCTTGGCCCAGCAAGGGGGAAACCGTGGTGCCCTCGGCGTAGTCCGGGGAGAAACCGATGGCGACGTGCATGACCGGGATGCCCTGTGCGCGGGCGCGGGCCAGCGCGGTGGCCGCTCTGTCGATGGTGCCGCGCCGACGCGCCTCCTGCGGATAGCCGAAGGCGGCGAACTTGCCGTCCGGGTGAAGCAGCTCGTTGATCATGTCGAGGGACAGGAGGGCCGTCTTTGTCATCAGAGTCTCCGAAAGTTGCTTGAGATTAACTGTTGCGGCCACGAGCCTAACACAGCTAACTGATTCATATCAGCTAGCTGATAGATGTAAGCTTATTGTTATGAGCTCCTATGTACTCCCGCAGCGCCTGCTCGCCGCTCTCAAGAGCGCCGATACCCGTATCCGGGTGGCCAAGAACGCGGCCCTGGATGCGGCGGGACTCACCCATCCGCAGTTCACGGCGCTGCGGGTGCTGAGCGTGGATCCGGGGTTGACGGCAGCGGAGATCGCGCGGCGCTGCGAGGTCACCCCGCAGACCATGGCCGCACTGCTGCCGCGCATGGAGGCGGCGGGACTCGCGGAGCGCCACCGGAATCCCAGGACCGGCGCCGTCGAGGTCGTCCCCACCGCGGACGGGCGAGCCAAGTACGCCGAAGCGCTCGCGCAACTGGACCTCGTCGAGGCGAGCGTGGCGGCCGCATTGTCGGCGGCTGAGGCCGACCAGCTGTGCGATTTGCTGGAGCGCTGCGCGCAGGCTGCCAAGGCCGGGCGCAGCACCTGACGGCAGAAGCCGTGAATATGTGAGCGACTCAGCGGCAGTCCTGCCCACGTCGAGGGTAGGCATCGGCTGCCCAGGCTTCGGCTGGCTCTGGGTAAGCGACGGGGATCGCGCAAATATTGGCTTCGCTGCCGGTTACGACGGCATCGGGGTCCGAACAGCCCCTACCGCTCACTACATCGAGGACGAAATCCCATGTACCACATTGCTGTCCACTTCGAAGTCCCCGCCGACCGCCGCGAGGAGTTCATCGCCGTTGCCCGTGAGGATGCCGAAAAGTCGATTGCGAACGAACCCGGATCACTGCGCTTCGAAGTGATCGAGGACGCCGACAACCCGAACAAGATCTATCTGAATGAAGCCTATGCGGATGAGGCGGCATTCGACGTTCATCTGAATGGCCCATATGCCGCGAAGTTCTTCGAACTCATCCAAGGATGGGCGGTCGGCCCGACCTGGCTGATCAAGGGCACGCGTATCAGCTGACAGCCGCAGCCTGAGCCCTTGACGGAGCGTTGCCCGTACCGACTGGCTTGACCCGCAATTGCGGTCCGCGGGCCGTGGGGTGGTTCGGATTGATTAGCGTTAGTACCACCATAACGGGCTTATTCCAACCAGCGTTCGCTCGCGGGTGGGGGTAAGCCCCTTTCGGCCTGCTCTGGGATGGGGTGCCCGGCGCGCGCGGCCGGCGTCGTGGAGATCGCGTCAGCGACGTGGGCGGTCATCGGATTTCATCTTTCGGCGGCGTGGGTTCCACGGTGGCGGCTACTCGTGCCGGTCCCGCCAGCTCGGGTTGGTGCGGATATGCCTCGAGCCGCCGGCATGCTCGTCAAGGTCGCGGGCCGCCGGGGTGTCCTCGGGCTGTGGTTGATCGACAGCGCGCGGCAGGCCGGGATGCCGGTTGTCGGGCCTGCGGCGGTCCAGTCGGGCCATTCCGATTGCGCCGATGACGATTCCGGCGACCAGGGCGATGAAGGTGATCATGATGACTCCGGGGCGGGCTCAGTAGTAGTGGCGGCGGCCGATGGCGTGTCCGTTCATGCCCGCGAGCATCAGTAGTCCGCCGAGGACCAGCACCACGAGTCCGGCCACTGTCAGCAGCGGGATGACGAGGAAGTATCCGGCGATGAGTAGAGCGACTCCAAGAACGAGCATGGGAAACAACTGATTTCGGTAGTGCGTGAGGTGTCACGCGGGATCTGTAGAAGCCGAGGACGAGTCTCGGATCTCTGTCCTTTCAAGTACACGCCGCCGCACACTCGATGTCAACAGCGTAGGTCTACACATGAGGACTACAGTGGTTTCCTGGGTCAGCCACAGAACTGCCGTGAACTCATCATGAGCATCTACCCTGATGAGACCGTCTGCCCTGCAATGGTTTTACTGCCTCCGGGCTGCGGGCGGCCGATAATATTGGTGTGACTCGGATCCATTTGTGTCAGCCCGGGTGAATGGGCACCCGCTGATGACTGGTTGCCTGAGCTGGATTCAGCTCGCCGGCCCTGTGGGTGAACTGCTGGGGCAGGGTCGCGGGTGAGTACGTCTAAAGACCACGGCTCCAAGTCGGTCACGTTAGTCGGTCAGGGTCTGGGTGATTCGCCACATGCGGCGCGGTAACTCGCCTTCGTCGAACGAGCGGATGTCGCGCAAGCGCCAGCCCTCGGCGAGCTGGACGACGAGGTGACGGTAGAAGAAGTGCACGGCGCAGCCGTCGTGCTCGAAAATGTCGTCCCCGTGGGCGATTCCGACTCCGTAGTGCGGATCGCCGGTGTGGCGCACGGTGTAGACGAAGGTGCCGCCCGGTCGCAGGACGCGGCGGATCTCGTCGGCAAGCGCATGGATCTC
Organism: Nocardia sp. JMUB6875; assembly: GCF_041154655.1. NCBI lineage: Bacteria > Bacillati > Actinomycetota > Actinomycetes > Mycobacteriales > Nocardiaceae > Nocardia > Nocardia sp. JMUB6875. The sequence continues at coordinate 39,293 of NZ_BAAFGR010000047.1, read as the reverse complement.
GTTGGTGGACAACGCCATACACAGCAGCATGTGCGCGAATACCGCATCCACGGACTCGGCTGCCAGTGGCAGCGGTGTCCGTGCGTCGAGCACCGCTGTGCGCAAGGTATGCAGACCTTCCGTGTCGGCGCGGGCCCGTAGCTGTGCGAGGCCGACATCGCTGAAATCGGTGGCCTGCACCACGAATCCGAGCCGTGCGAAGTGCAGGCTGTCGCGGCCCTGTCCGGCGCCCAGCTCCAGGACGTCCCGCACGCCGGCCGACTGGAACACCTCGGCGGCATAGAGTGCCGGCGGCGATGGTTGGTCGCCGTATATCTGCGGATGAGCGCGATACATGCGCTGCCAGTACTCGCGCTGGATTCCGGCCAGCTTCCGGTCCTGTCCTCGCATCACCATCGGGTCTTGGTCGGCACGTGTCTGTTCGCCGGTGTGGTGCTGGTCAGGACGATTCTCGTTTCTCGAGGCCGACGGCGTCGGTGAGCTCCGCGCGGTGCCGGTCCAGTTCGGGGTGGTCGGTGCTGAGTACGCCCATGAAGTCGGCCAGGGCGTCGGCGATGGCGTTGAGCTTCTGCTGCACGGCCTTGTCGGCGCGGGATTGGGTGTTCTGCAGCAGCGCGACGAGCAGGAAGGTGATGATCGTGGTGGCGGTGTTGATCACCAGTTGCCAGGTGTCGATGCTGGGCATGATCAGGAAGGTCGGCGCCCACAGCAGCACCATCAGCACGCAGGCCATGAAGAACCCGGCCTTGGATGCCTGGATGCTGGTGGCGGTGGCGAACCGATCGAAGATGGTCAATCTGTCCCGTGCGGTGGTGTGCATTTGACAGTCCTTCTCACGCAAGTGTGGCGGCCCGCGCCCGGTACACGCAGCGTCCGGGCGTCGGTCCGCTGATCCTTCAAGTACACGCCGCCCCGAATCTGGTGTCAACGACGTAGATCTACATTGGAGAACGGATTGGCGGGTATTTGGTTTCGTACTCGTTGCCGGGATGGTCGGATGGGCGCTTGTTAGGGGTGTAGACCTACGGTGTTGACGCCGGGTGCGCAGTGGGGTCTACTGAAGGTCGCAAACCGATCACTTCTGGATCCGAGGCACCGATGAACAATCGGTCGACACTTCCCTCGCCCGTCAGGGCACCACGTTCGCGTGGCACCGACAGCTACGACAATCTCGAACCGTTGCTTGCCCGGCTCGTAGTGCTGGATGCTGTGGATCCGCGCCGAAAACCCTTGCGCGACGAGCTGATCAGCCGCTGTCTGCCGTTGGCCGAGCACATCGCGCGCAAGTACATCGGCCGCGGCGAGAACTTCGAGGATCTGCTGCAGACCGCCCGCGTGGGATTGGTGCTCGCGATCGACCGTTTCGACCCCGGCTACGGCACGCCGTTCCTGTCCTTCGCGATACCGACGATCATGGGCGAGGTTCGCCGCCACTTCCGCGACTACACCTGGGCGGTGCGAGTGCCGCGGCGGCTCAAGGAAATTCAGCTCGGAATGGGGTCTGCGATCGAAGCGCTGTTTCAGCGCTTGGGCCGGATGCCGACAGCCGGTGAGATCGCCGCGGAACTCGATGTCGATCCGGCCGAGGTCACCCAGGCCCTCATCGCCGGCAACGGTTACCGGAGCCTCTCGATCGAGGCGTGTCTCGCCGGCGACGGCGAGTCGACGGCGCTGCTGGACCTGCTCGGGGCCGAGCAATCGGCGTTCGGCACGGTGGAGGACCGCATTGCGGTCAAGCCACTGATCGAGGCGTTGCCCGAGCGCGACCGCCAAGTGCTGAACATGCGGTTCTTCGACTCCCAGTCGCAAATCCGGATCGCCGAATCCTTCGGTGTCTCGCAGATGCAGATCTCGCGCATTCTGTCCCGAACGTTGAACACGTTGCGCGAACAGGCATTACGCGACTGAACGGGCGCACGGCCAAGGCCTCGGAGCTGGTGATCTTCACCAGCTCCTGAGTGACATCCCTTGGACTGTACAAAGTTCGGAGAGGGTGGCCGCCCGAAGGTGGCTACCCGCTCGAACCGACGCCGGTGACGTCAGGTCACTTGCGGAATGCGTCCTTGACCTTCTCGCCCGCGTCCTCGAGGCTGGCCTTGGCGCGGTCGGCCTTGCCTTCGTTTTCCTGGCTCTTGTCGCCGGTGGCCTTGCCGGTGGTCTCCTTGGCCCGGGCCGCGAGTTCGTCGGCCTTGTTCTTCGCCTTGTCCAATGCGCTCATGCCGCAAGTCCCTTCGTAGAGGTGGCCGACCTGCCATGCCCGGCCGGTTCATTCCGCGAATAGCCCGAACCGGCCGGGTCAAACAGGGGCGCAATGCGGGGCGGATGCTTCTGGCCGGATTCGCCTCCGACACAGCTGATTTCGGCCATCGGCTGTGCATTGGTTCGCTTAGGCTACAGTGCAGCAATATGCTGTAGGTCTACGGTGTTGACATCAAGCTCGAGGTGGCGTCTACTGGTAGAAGCGATAGATCCGAGCACAGGCTTCGACGATGAGCACTCACCACAACCGCCCCACCTACTTCAGCTGCACCGGCAGCGCCGATGCAGCGGACGATGAACCCGGCATTGCCGCCGGGCAGGGGCCCGACGAACCAGTCCGCGAACCGCGCATGCGGCGTGGGCCAGGAGTTCGATCGCACCCACGTGGCGATCAACGTTGATAACTGCGCACCCATCGGCCATTCCGCACCTTGCCGCGTGACATTTCACGCATTCCGAAATCAGGTATCAAATCATGATCATTCTCGGAGTCGTCATTCTCGTCGTCGGACTCGTGCTCGGTATCCCGCTGCTGGTCACCCTCGGAGTCATCGTCGCGCTCATCGGCGCGGCGCTGATGGTGGCGGGAATGGCCGGCCACGCGGTCGGCGGCCGACGTCACTACTACTGAAATCCGCACCAGCACTACAGCATTGAAGATATTGGAGCTAGAAAATGAGAACATACGCGAACGAGGGCCGGAGGATGCGCGGCGGTAGTCGCTCGACCACGGGGATAGCCGGGATCGTCGCCCTGCTGCTGTTCGTGTGGCTGATCATCGGCGCCGTCGCCGCCGGGCAACGCCACTACTACGACAGCGCACCGACCAACTGCGCCAGCACCGGAACCATCGCGGTGACCATCGTCGCCGGGCCGCTGAACTATCTCGGCATGAACCCGAAAATCGGTGACTGCCACGTCGACGTGCCGCAGCCCAGTCAGTAATTCCTGGACGAGGTGCGCGGCCGTGCACGTGGCTCACGCCTGTCTAATCGGCACAGCCTCGCCAATTCACAGTTCGCGCACGGCATGCGGTCGGGGCGCGGCGTCAGCTGCCGATGATGAAGCTGGACAAGGGATATGAGTTCGACGGTCCGGATCGCCCAGAACAGCGTCTTCGAGCGGTTCGCCCGGGGCGGCTTCGTCATGAGCGGCCTCGTCCACCTGTTCATCGGCTACATCGCCATCCGGATCGCCCTCGGCGGTGCCGGTGGCACCGCCGACCAATCCGGTGCCATGACCGAACTGGCCGGCAAGCCCGGTGGCATCGCCGCCCTCTGGATAGGCGTAGTCGCGTTTGTACTGATGGCGCTGTGGCGGCTCGTCGAAGCCGCACTCGGCAGCTCGTCCAAACCTGATGCCGACAACAAGAAGACCGTAGTGATCGATCGCCTCAAGGCCTTCTTCGTCGCCGTTGTATATTTCGCATTCGCGTTGTCCGCGTACGGATTTGCTCGCGGCCACGGCAAATCGAGCAGTGGCCAGAGTGCCGGTCTCAGCGCACGCCTGATGCAAACCACCGCGGGCACGATCGGGCTCGTCGCGGGCGGGCTGATCATCATCGCGATCGGCGGCTACCACATCTACAAAGGGGCCACCCAGCACTTCCTGAAGGATCTCAAGGGCACCACCGGCGATCTCGTGCGCTGGCTGGGCACGATCGGATACATCGCCAAGGGTGCGGCGATCGCCGCGGTCGGGTTGCTGGTGATCCTTGCCGCGAGCCAATCCCAGCCGAACAAGGCAAGCGGACTCGACGGCGCGTTCAAAACCCTTGGCGCGCAACCCTACGGTGTAGTCCTGCTCATCGTGGCCGGCCTGGGCATCATCACCTACGGCCTGTACAGCTTCGCCATGGCCCGAGACATCAAGATGTAGCCGTGCGGCCCACGAGCACTCCAGCCCCGCCGAAGATGCTGAATCTCACTGTGCCGGTGGCGGTGTCGTTCGACGCCGGGTGTCGAGATAGGTTTCGCCGCTGTGGTGGGCGTGGGAGAGCTTTTTGACCGGTAGATCTACGTCGAAGGGGACGATGGTGGCCGCGGCGTTGGGGATGGCGCTGACCACCGCGGCGATGTGGTCGGCGGTGTGGTCGTGCAGCAGTCGCCCGACGATCGGGCCGTAGGTGCGGCGCGGCAGCACGATGGTGACCTCGGTGCCCGGATCGGCGGCCGAATCGGCGGTCAGTTGGAGTGCCGCGTGCTGGAGTCGGCGATCGGGGCAGGGGAGTGGTTCCAGTTCGATCTCGCCGTGTTCGACCGTGTTCCAGGCGTCCGCGAGTCGCCGGGCGTGGACGCTGTCGAGCGTGAAGTGTATGGCCCGCAATGTATCCGGCTTCATGCCGCGGGCGTATCGGAGCGCCCGCAGGGTGGCGAGGTCGAGGTTGTCGACGAACAGCAGCACCAGGTGGCGCTCGTAGGTGGGCTGGGTGTCGAAGACCGGAGCGAGCACCGCCAAGGCGGCCCCTTCTTCTCGATATCGGCGATTGAGCCTGATGAGGGCCACCACGAGCAGGGGAAACAGGATCACTACGAGCCAGGCGCCCTCGGTGAACTTCACGATCGCGAAGATCGCCACCACGACCAGGGACATGGCGCCGCCGGTGGCGTTGATGGCGAGTTTGCGCCGCCACCCGTGCTCGCGGTGGGTGTGGTGATATCTGGCCATCCCGAAGCCGGCCATGGTGAAGCCGGTGAACACCCCGATGGCATAGAACGGCACCAGCGAGTTGACCTTTGCCCCGGTGGCGATCAGCAGGGCCACCGACGTCACGGCCAGCACGATGATGCCGTTGGAGAACACCAGCCGGTGGCCGCGTTTGGTCAGCTGCCGGGGAAGGAACGAGTCCCCGGCGACAAAGCTTGCCAGGAAAGGGAATCCGTTGAAGCTGGTGTTGGCGCCGGTGTACAGGATGAGAGCGGACGCCGTTTGCACCAGGATGTAGAGCACGTTGCCGAGGATTCCGTGCCCGAAGACCGCTCGCGCCTCCTGGGAGATCACCGAGGGGTAGCCGCTCAGGTTGGGGGCGGAGTGGGTGAGGTGGGCAAGCCAGGACACGCCGGCGACAAGGAATCCCAGGATGGCGGCCATCGTCACGAGGACCGTGCGGGCATTGATCCCCGCGGGTTCGCGAAAGGAGCTGACCCCGTTGGATATTGCCTCCAGGCCGGTCAGCGATGACCCGCCGTTGGCGAACGACCGAAGCAAGGTGAGCACCACTATCCCGAGAGCGAGTCCGGAGACCTGATGAACCGGCACGGTCCCGGCCATCGATGCCGGGTCGTAGACGGTCAGGCCGCCGAGCAACTCCCGCACGACGCCGACCACGACCATCGTCGTGATGGCCCCGATGAAGAAGTAGGTGGGAAAGGCGAAGGCGCGCCCCGCTTCTCGCAGCCCGCGCAGATTACCGTACGCGATCAACCCGACGACGCCGACGGTGATCTCCACGCTGTAAGGACCCAACGAGGGAACGGCCGAGACCACCGCGACGGTGCCCGCGGCGGCCTGGACCGCGACGGTGACCACGTAGTCGATCAGCAGCGCCACCGCGGCGATCTGGGCGACACACGGGCCGAAGTTCTCCCTGGCGACCACATACGAGCCACCGGCCTTGGTGTAGACCTGCACGATCTCGCGATAGGACAAGGTCATCAACAACAAGATGACCAAGACGACCCCGGTGATCGGCAGCACCAGGGTGAACGACAGCAGGCCGAAGATCGGGAGCAACTCCAGCAGCATTTCCTCGGTGCCGTAGGCGGAGGAGGAGATGCAGTCCGGGGACAGCACGCCGAGCGCGACCGGTTTGGACAGTCGTTGACCGGCCAACTCGTCGGTCACCAACGGCGGCCCCAGCAACCGGCGCTTCAACCGATAGCCCAGCGACTCCCGGGTGGCCATCGCGCCCGGATCCGAGGTGACGAGGGAGTGCTCCATATCGGTGCCCGCCTACCGTTCATCCAGGGAGGGCAGCACCGTTTCGCGGATTATCAGCAATAGCGCGGCGGCGACCGGGATCGCGAGCAGCGCTCCGACAATGCCGAGCAGCGCGGCGCCGAGCAGGACCGATACGACGGTCACTATCGCGGGAACCTGCACGGTTCGGCCGATGATGCGGGGTACGAGCAGGTAGTCCTCGACCAAGCGCAACGCGATGAAGAAGCTGACCGTGGCGACGGTGATCGGCAGGGATACGGTCAGCGCGACCAGCGCGACGATGATTCCGGCGATGCTGGAGCCCACCACGGGGAGCAGGTCCAGGATGGCGACCAGGACGGCGAGCAGCAGCGGGTACGGCACACCGAAGATCGACAGCCAGACGAAGGTCAGTACCGCGGTGATGAGGGAGATGACCAGGTTCCCCATGATGTAGCCGCCCACTTTGACGAAGATCTCGTCGCCGATCAGGATCGCGCGCGGCCGCCGGGAGCGCGGGAACAGCCGGTAGAAAGAGGTCCGGACCTGCGGGAAGTTGGCCATGAAATAGCAGGTCAGTACCGCGACTATCACCGTGTCGCTGACAATGCTGAACACCAGGCGACCTGCGCCCAGGACACCACCGATCAGGCCCGCGGGATCGGATCCGAGGCCCTGTTGGAGCCGGTCCTGCAGATGGAACCGGGTGTTGAGCATGCCGATGAGCGGATATCGCTGTGACAGGTGGCTGACGTAGTCCGGAGCGTTGTGGACCAGGGCACCACCCTGTGTCACCAGCGGGGGGATCGCGGCCGCGAGAAACCCGGCGAACAGGCCCATGGCCACCACGGCCACGGCCGTCACCGCGGCCCATCGCGGAAACCGCGGCCGAACCAGCCATGACACAGCGGGTTCCAGGCCGATCGCCAGAAACAACGCGATGGTGATCAGCACCAGCACCTGCGCGACCGCGATCACCGCCTGAATCGCGCCGAAGGTCACCGCCACCCCGGCCGCACCGGCCATTCCGATCATGAACGGCGAGCGGCGATCGAAACGCGCCCCCGGCTTACCGAGCGGATTCTCCTGCGTGCTGGCCCGCGCCGCCGCGGCCTCGGCGGCGATCATCTGCCCGCCCTCGTCCGCGGTGTGCGGTTGCGCGACCGCGTCACTGTGGCCGGCCTCTGCCGCGTCGACCGCATGCCGGTCGATCGGTTCGTGTGCGCGGTCCCCAATCATGGTGTGCCTCCGTTGTGACGATCCGGACCACACGATGCGGACGGGGGCATTGAAATCTACCGGTGATCTGCGAAAATGCTTGTGGCATAGTTTATTTCGATGCCGCGGCTGCCCTCGGTGAGATCGATGATGCGGCCGGGTCGTGTGCCTGCTCCAGTTCGCGATGCTTGGCCCGCTTGGCATCGATCACCAGCCGCCCCAGCACGACGAGCGCGATGAGGCCGACGACTGCACCCCATAGCAACAAGAGGCTGGCGTTGTCGGCGACGTGATAGCGCACGACGATGAAGTCGCCGGTCAATGCGTGCGGGTCGCCGTCCGTGGAGAACACGGCCGCAAGCCCGGCGATAACGGCGACGGCAAGAGCCGAAACACCTACAGCAGTGATCATGAAGAACCTCTAGTGGCGCAGATTGCTGACTTCAGTACACGCCTCCACCAACTCCGTGTCAACAGTGTAGGTCTACGCCTGCCGATCTCATCGGTCACTCCGGTGGGCGACGGCCGGAGTAGAGCTGATCCACGTACCAACCGCTGCGATATTCGGGCGGGGGTGGTTCGGTCGGTTCCGGTGGCTTGACGGAGTCCAAAGGACCGCGAAGCAATCCGCGGGCTATGAGGAGTGAGATCACCAGAGGCAGCGCCACGAGGGCGACGATCACGAGTTGTTCCATGTTCGGCGGTTACCCGCTGTTCGGAATTCAACCAGCCGGTTGGTGGTATCCGATTCCTTGGTTCCTGGCGAGGGGATCGACGATGAACCCGGCGTCCCACGCGCGGTCGATCAGTTCGAGTACGTCGATTCTGGTCAGCTGTGCCAGATCTGGGCGACTGAGTAGTGCGTCTGCGTGTGTGGCCACCTGCGTAGCGACGAGTCGCTCGAGCGGGACGAACCGCGCGATCAACCAGCCCAACAAGTTTTGTCCTTTCACGGAGACCGCAATATCGGCGGTACCGATAGGAGTGTGTTGAATGAGCAGGGCGCAGGGCCGGTCCGGTACCAGGGCGATACGGGTTCGGAGTTGTATCCCGGCGACGAAGCGGGCGCTGATGCGGCCGAGACCGACGTCGAGCCACACCAGCATCGGAACGCACACGCCGAACCGGCAGAGATCGTCCTCGTCGGGTTCGATCCGGGTGAGGTCGGTCCGGTTCACCACCCGTGCGGACAGCAGCCCTCCGGGGCCGAGGGCAATCGCGCCGATATCACTGTGGTCCTGGATGATTCGGGTGACGACCGCGCCGATCCGCTCCGGGCTGGTAGCGGCTCGCAAGATCGCGTCGGCGAACTCGAGCAGCGAGACTGTGCTCGGTGCAGGGTCGTATTCGGCGGCTGCTGACGGGGGCATGGCAACTCCATCTCGGGCAGGCGACTCGACGAGCGCGGCGACGGGGCAGGGTCAACGGGACTCGTCGGTGTGTTTCTACCTGGCAGATACCCCGGGCTGATCGAACTATCCGCGCGAAAGCTATTCGGAGAGAATCGATTGCGGCCGGATCGCGCAGTCGGCCAGCTGCTATTACCCTTTCGCGGATCCGGCCGCCAGTTCGCCCGCCAGCGCCCAGGTGCGGCGCTGGGCGGCGGGACCGGCGAGGTCGGTGGAGGTGAGCACGACCTCGGTGGCCCCGGCATCGTAGTAGCGCTGGATTTCGGCGGCGATGGTTTCCTCGCTGCCGATGAGGGCCAGCTCCGCGGCCCGTGACGCGCCCTCCAGCTCGATGACGCGGCGGTAGGAGGGGACACGCTCGTAGAACGCCAACTGCTGCAGCGCTTTCGCGCGGGTGCCCTCGACATCGGAGGTGACCACGGCCGGGATGAAGGCGACCACGCGCGGCGCGGCGGCCGACGCCGCCGTGATCGCCGGGACGATGTGGCTGCTGAGGGTCTTCGGTCCCGCCAGGTACGGCAGTGTCCCGTCCGCGAGCTCACCGGTCACGCGCAGCGCCTGCGGTCCCATCGCGGCCACCAGGACCGGGATCCTCGGCTCCGCTCCGGCGACCGCCGTGGGCAGGCTTGGTGCGACGGTCAGCAGTTCGCCGTGAAAATCGGCGGTGCCGGTATCGAGCAATTCCCGGATGGCCGTCAGGAACTCACGCAACCGGGCGATGGGCCGATCGAAACTCGCTCCGAAGGCACCGGCCGCGAGCGTCGAACCGACGGCCAGCCCCAGCTGGTAGCGACCGTGTGTCGCGGCCTGCGCGGTCTGTGCCTGCGACGAGACGAGCAGCGGATGGCGTCCGACGACCGGAATGGCCGAGGTCCCGACCTGCAGCCCGGCCACCTCCCGGCCCACGATCGCGGCCAACGTGGGGGAGTCGTAGTCCATCCGCTGTCCGAACCACACCGACCCGACGCCGAGCTCGTTCACCGACCGGGCCTGGGCCACGATCTCATCGACATAGTTGACGGAGTTCGGTGCGGCGAGTGCGATTCCAAGAGGCATACCCTGCGCAACCGGGACCCGGACTCACCTGTTCCCCGGACGGCCCGTTGGAATCACCGTGAATGCAACTCGAATTCGATTGCGGGCCAATGGGTATCGTCAAGGCAGCAGGTCGAGTGTGAAGCGGCCGATGACATCGAGGACCGCATCGGTGTGTTTCGCATGAACAGTGCGATCCACAATGTGGCAGACCGGCCGTTTCGTTTCGCGCTGACGATGCACCCGAGGTCGTTGACGTAATGATTGCGTCACACTATTGAGGTGTCATGCTATTCCCGACGCCCGAACTGACCGCAGCCGATATTCGTGTCCTCGCAGATGTGGACCGGATGCGTGCCGAGTTGCGTCACGAGCTTCAGGGCAAGCCGGGGAAGTGGGCCGGTGGTCTGCGCAAGTTCCTTACGGCGGATGCTGTCTCTGCGTCGAACTCCATCGAGGGATTCAGGGTTTCCACTATTGATGTGGAGGACTTGATCGCCGGGGAGCGAGACGTCGAGGTCTCGGAGGAAAACAAGGCCGAGACGCTCGCCTACGAGCGGATCATGACTTACATCCAAACGCTGCACGATGTAAGCGATTTCGGCTACGGCAAGGGCTTTCTCAATGCGCTGCATTGGATGTTGCAGGGGCGCCGGCACACCGAGCGCCGGCCAGCCGGCCGGTGGCGTCGCGGCCCCGTGTACGTGACCGACGCCCGGGATCCGAGTATCGCCGCCTACACCGCGCCCGACGCCGACAAGGTTCCGGCGCTGATGCGCGAGCTCGTTGATTGGCTCGATACCGACGACGGGAGCCATCCGCTTGTCCGTGCCGCTATGGCGCACTTGCATTTGGTGTCCATCCACCCCTGGGCCGACGGCAATGGGCGCATGTCGCGATCACTGCAAACCCTGTTGATCGCCCGCGAAGGTGTTCTCGCGCCAGAGTTCTCGTCCATCGAAGCCTGGTTCGGCAGACCTGGCAACACCTGGGAGTACTACCAGGTGCTCGGCCGGCGAGGTAGCACCTATCGGCCGGATCAGGATGTGTCCGAATGGATCCGGTTCAACCTGATCGCGTATCACCAGCAAGCCCAGACCGTGCACGCTCGTTGGGTTCGATCCGGCAGGGTGTGGGCGCTGCTCGACGGGTATGTCCAGGGTCTTCGTCTCGACGAAAGAGTCGTCAGCGCATTGCACGACGTCGCAATGTCCGGCCGTGTCCGCCGGACGCGCTATGAACAAACCGAAGGGTTGAGCCTGCAACAGGCGCAACGCGATCTTCGCGACCTTGTCGCAGCCGGAGTACTCGAACCCGTTGGTCGTACCCGAGCTCGTTTCTACACTGCCGGACCACGTTACCCGGCAGACGTACTGGAAGTCGCGAGCACCCCCACCACCCTGGATGATCCGTACAGCGGATAACGCTTGTTCCCACCCGTGTTCGCTCGCTGGTGGGAACCAGCCCTTTTGGACACGAGGCAAGCAGGGCGGTATCACCACGAATACCGCTGGCGGCGCGAATAATTGGGCTGGTAGCGGCCACCGCGACGGCGCGCCGCCGGCGCTGCGAAGAGTTCCTGCTGCACGATCACGACGACCCGCGTAGCCGGGGCCGAACGAGATACCGAGGGTGCCTCCATGTCGTCCCACTCCAGCTGTGGACCCGATTGCGGTGGATTACCGTTCCGGCTCGAGCACCACGACCGGGATCTCTCGTTTGGTGCGACGCTGGTAGGCCGCGAACTGCGGTAGCCGCGCCGCGTGTTCGGCGAACAGCGCCGTTCGCTCGGCGCCCACTGTTTCCCGGGCATGGACCGCGATCGTCTGTCCGCCGATCTCGATGGTCGCCTCGGGCTTGGCTCTGAGATTGAAATACCAGTCGGGGTGGGTCACGGCACCCGACTTGGAGGCAAGAACCACATAGCCGTCACCAATTCGGGTGAAGTTGACCGGCGTGGTGCGAACCACGCCGCTGCGGGCACCGGTCGTCGTCAACAACAGCACGGGCGCACCCTCGAACGCTCCTCTCGGATTGCCTTCGGTCGCACGGTATTCGGCGATGAGCTCGGTATTGATCGCCTTCATCGCCTCGGGATCCGTGTCGGCCAGCAGGAACACCGCATCGATGTTGTCGTCGGTCATGGGAGATCAGCCCTTTCACGAGAGCCCGCAGGGCGGGTGACACCGACTCGCCCGAGTATGCGCCGAGGCCACGGGTCGGCGTCCGCAATTGTGTCAACCGCCGTAGCGCGGATCCCGTTGCCGATTGCGGATGTAGCGCTTGTCCAGCTCAGGCTCTTGCGTGAGCTGCTATGAAAGTTCACACTTACGTAAGTGGCTACTTTCAGAGATGTCGATCTGGCGATCCTGGGCGATCCGACGCGCAAGGCGATCTTCGAGCGCCTCGCCCGCCGACCGTCGTCGGTGGGTGAGCTGGCCGAAACGTTGCCGATCACCCGACAGGCGGTGTCGCAGCACCTGCGGGTCCTCAAGGAGGGCGGTCTGGTGGTGGCCACAGCCGAGGGGACGCGGAGGATCTATCGGATCAATCCGGAGGGTTTGGCCGCGATTCAGGCGTATTTCCAGCGGATCTGGGATGACGCGTTGACCGCTTTTCAGAAGGCCGCCGACGTGGCGGCACACGATCCCGAACAGGAGCAACAGTCATGAGCACACCCGAACTTCCTGTCCTGCAAGGTAAAGCGACCGTCGCGATGCCGCTCGACAAAGCATTCGCGTTCTTCACCGAGAACTTCGGCAGTTGGTGGCCGGCCGACTATCACATCGGGCAATCCGCGATGGCCGACGCGGTGATCGAACCGCGCACCGGTGGGCGCTGGTACGAGCGCGGCGTTGACGGCGTGGAGTGCGATTGGGGTCGCGTACTGGCCTGGGAGCCACCCGATCGACTGGTGCTGACCTGGCAGATCAACGGCTACTGGCAGTTCGACGCCGACCCCGCGCATGCCAGCGAGATCGAAATCCGTTTCACCCCGGAGGGGCCCACACAGACCGCCGTCGAACTAGAACACCGCCATCTCGACCGCCTCGTCGAGGGCAAGGGCATCTACCAGGCCATCGCCGAACAGGGCGGCGGCTGGAGCACCGTCCTCGACCTGTTCGCGAAAGCCGCCGAGGCACAAGGGTGATCATGGCCTGAGATCCGGCCGTGCGGCCAGGAGCCGACGGCAATCGATCTCAGGCCCACGGCAATTCGGCGCGGGTGCGCCAGAAGTCCGGGGCGGGTTCGGCGAGGGTGGAGAGCTCGGTCAGGTCGTCGGTGGTGAGGGTGAAGGTAGTGGCGGAATCGGGAGTGCGGGTAGGCGGCATGTCTGAAGAGGGGAGTGATCACGCAGTTTCGGCGATCGCGGGTGTGCCGGCGAAGCGGCGACGGGCGGTGCGGTCGCGACCTCGGCGGTCGCGACCGTGACGGTGTGGGCGGCGAGATTACCTCGGGGGCAACGCTCGAACGAGAGCGTCGATTTCGGGGACGATCGCGTCGGCGACGCGGATCTGCCGGTTGATGAGGCCGTTGGCGAAGAACAGGTCGGCGGCGTGTTGTTGCTCGGCGATGAATTCGTCGTCCACGGGCAGCAAACCCCAGGGGCGCGTCGCGAGAGCGTGTTCCCACTCCGCGATCGGGCGGCCGTCGTCGGCGGTGAACAGGGCCGCGGCCTCGGAGAGATGGTCGCGGATCCAGGCGTCGGCGGCGTCGAGGGCGGTGAGGATCGCGGCGAGCTCGCCGGGGTGGGCGGTGGCGAAGGCGCGGCCGGTGAACCAGAGCGAGCGGTGGCTGAACAGGCCGTCGGTGGGGATCACCTCACGTACCTCGGTCTGCTGTTCCACAGCGGTCAGGAAGGGATACGAGCCGACCCAGGCGTCGAACTCGCGGGCCAGGAAGCGGTCGGCGGCGTCGTGGTAGACATCGACCGGGATGATGTCGCTCCAGGTCAGACCGGCTTTCTCGAGGGCCAGCAGCAACAGTGTGGTCTGCCAGGAACCATGACCCAGACCGACCCGCTTGCCTTTCAGGTCCGCAGGCTCGCGAATGCCGGAGTCCGCGTGCACGACCAGCCGGCCGTTCTCGACGCGCGGCCCGGAGACTGCGAGATAGACGATGTCGTGCCCTTTGGCCTGCGCCGTCACCGGCGGCGTCGAGCCGGTGCCGATGACGTCGTAACCGCCGTCGAACAGGTGGTCGCCGTGCGCCGAGGGCAGCGCCGCGGTGGGATCGACGCGGGGATTCGTGAGGGTGCGCAGATCCACCCACTCGACCTCGGGCAGCGACTGCTCGAGGATGCCGAGGTGGCGCAGCACCCACAGGGTGTTGTTCTGCGGGAAATAGCCGACGCGAATGGTCATGGGGTGTAAGCCTTTCCGGAACGATCTTGAAGCAAGGGCAGGACGTGGCGGCCGACGCGGCGCGCCTCCTCGAGATGCGGGACGCCGGCCAGGATGAACGCGTCCACGCCGAGTTCGATCAATTCGTTGAGCCGGTCGGCGACCTGGCGATAGGACCCGACCAGCCCGAAGGGCGGCCCGGGGCGCAGCCGATGGAATCCGCCCCACACGTTGGGTTGCACCTCCAGCGCCCGGAAGTCGGAACCGTCGGCTCCGGCGGTGAAGTCCCGGCCGCGGCGCGCACCGACGGAATCGCCTGCGGCGTCGCCGAATTCGGGTGCGGCGCGCCAGCCGAGCCGGATCTGCTCCCACGCCTCGTCCTCGGACTCCCGGGCCAGGATGTCGATCCGCACCGCGAACTTCGGTGGCTTGGGGCTGGCGGCCCGGACCGCGTCGAACTTCTCCGCCAGCGCGTCGAACGGCTCCAGCCAGGACAGGTAGTAGTCGGCGTGCCGTCCGGCGGCCGCGATGGCGGCGGGGGACGAGCCGGAGAAGAAGATCTCCGGAAATGGCTGTCCGGCAAGCAGTTCCGGAAGTCCGCCGTCCTGTATCCGGTAGAACCGGCCGTCGTGCTGGAAGTTCCCGCCGCCGTGCCACACGCCGCGCAGCACATCGAGGAATTCCGAGGTGCGCGCGTAGCGGTCGTCGTGGGCGATGTCGTCGCCCCACCAGCGCTGCGCGGGTCCGCCGCCACCGGAGATGATGTTGTAGACGATGCGGCCGCCGGTGGCGCGCTGCAGCGTGGCGGTCATCCGCGCCGCCTGCACCGGATGCAGGAAACCCGGTTGGAAGGCGACCATGAACCGCCAGGTGCGGGTCTCGGCGGCCAGCGTCGCCGCGGCCGCCCATGGATCGTCGGTATGCGGGAACGAGGGCAGCAGCCCGCCGACGAATCCCGAGTCCTCGGCCGAGCGGATCACCTCGGCGAGATAGTCGGCATGGGTGAAGCCGTCCCACGCGCCCTCCCGCCGCCCGGGCGCCAGCGCATCGGGCAGCTGCGGCGCGAACCCACCGCGACTGCTGCCGGGCCGGTGTAGTGAGGTCTGGTCGCCCTCCATCGCGAGACGCCAGTAGATGTCAACCGGCATGCGCGGACTCCTTCTCGCCCAACCGGAATACCTCGCCCGGATCATGGCCGACCTCGACGAAGCCCGAGGAGTCGGCGTACACATTCGGAAAAGGTGTGTCGGACAATGGCTTCGGCAAGCCCTCCGGCGAATGCCAGAAGTCGCGAGCGACCTTTACGAACCTTTCGCGCTCCGGATCATCGTCCGGCAGCTTCCAGCCCAGCCGCCCGCCGGAGAACCGTTGCAGCGACGCCGACAACTTCGCCGTGTACTGCGGAGTGGCTATGCCGGAATGGAATTCGGCGATGACCTCGATGTAGCGGGTCGCCCGCAGCAGAGCCGCGGCGGTCACCAGCGTCTCCGGGCCCTCGGGGTCGAACGGCACCAGGACACCGGCCAGCCCCGCCAGGTCGGCAGCGCGAGCGAGGGCGAGCGCCGACGATTCCGGTGTGGGGCGCTGATCGGTGAGGAAGGCCGGCAGCGCCACCGGCGGTGGGGCCGCTGTGCGCGGCAGCACGATATGTGTCATCCCAGATGGGTCCTTCGCAGTGCGATTTCGGTGAAGGCGGCGACGCCGTCGGCGAGCACCGAGTCGTCGAAAACGGCCAGGGGAGAATGGTTTCCGGCGGCACGCGCCGGATCGAGACCCGGCGGACAGGCCCCGAGCGTGAGCATGCTGCCGGGCACCTCGGCGAGCACCCGCCCGATGTCGTCGGCGGCCATCACCCGCCGGGCCTCGGTGTGCACGCGGTCAGGACCGAAGAGTTCAGCCAAAGTATCTGCGGCGAAACTGGTTTCGGTGTGGTCGTTGACCGTGGCCGGATAGCCGTCGACCACCTCGACCCGCGCGGTGAGGCCGTGCGCGGCGGCGATGCCGTGGCAGACGCGTTCGGCCTCGGCGCCGAGCCGGGCCCGGGTCTCATCGCTGAACGCGCGCAACGTGGCGGTCAGCGTCGCCTCGTCGGGCACGATAGTGGAAGCCGTCCCGGCATGGACCGAGCCGATGGACAACACCACCGGATCGAGGGCGTCGAAGCGGCGGGTGACCATCGTCTGCAGCGCGCCGATCGCCGCGCCCAGCGCCGGAATCGGGTCGAGGGTGCGCTGCGGCCAGGCGCCGTGACCACCTGTGCCGTGGAAGGTCACGTGCAGCGTGCCCGACGCGGCCAGCGCGGGTCCGCTTTGATGGTTGAAGGTTCCGGCCGGGCTCGAGGTGCCCACGTGCAGCGCGAAGGCGGCCGCGGGCCGCGCCCCGGCGGCCTCCAGCAGACCCTCGTCGAGCATCAGCCGCGCGCCGTCGTGGCCCTCCTCGCCGGGCTGGAACATCAGGATCACGTCCCCGGCCAAGCGATCTCGACGCTCAGCCAGCAGCCGTGCCGCGCCCGCGAGCATCGCGGTGTGCAGATCGTGGCCGCAGGCGTGGGCGGCCCCGGCGATGCGGGACGCGTAGTCGAGCCCGGTCTTCTCCTGCATCGGCAGCGCGTCCATATCGGCGCGCAGCAGCACGGGGTCTGCGTTGCCTGCGCCGCGCGCCACGGCCACCACCGACGACAGCCCGGCGCCGAGGCGAATCTCGAGATCCAGTCCGTCCAGCGCGGCCAGCACCCGCTCCTGTGTGCGCGGAAGGTACAGGCCCACTTCGGGTTCGGCGTGCAGTGCGCGGCGCAGGCGCACCAGCTCCGGCTGCAGCGCGCGGGCATCCTCGAGGACCGTCATGCCGGTACCGCCGTCACATCGAGGTCGGCGAGCAGGCGGCGGCGCAACGCGACGAACGCCGCATCGCCGGAGTCGCGCGGGCGATCGACGGACACCACCTCGTCGGTGACCAGTTTCCCGTCGCGCAGCACGGCCACCCGATCGGCGAGCCGGATCGCCTCGTCGACATCGTGGGTGACCAGCAGCACCGCCGGATGGTGACGCTCGCACAGGTCCGCCACCAGATCCTGCATCCGCAACCGGGTCAGCGCGTCCAGCGCCGCGAAAGGCTCATCGAGCAGCAATAATTCGGGCTCGCGGACCAAGGCGCGAGCCAGCGCGACCCGCTGCGCCTCACCACCGGACAAGGTGGCGGGCCAGGCCCGGGCATGGTCGGACAGTCCGACCTCCGCCAGCGCGGTCAGCGCCGTCGCCCGGGTGTCGGCCCGGCGTGGCAGCCCGATCGCGACATTCGCGAGCACGCGCTGCGAGGGGATGAGCCGCGGCTCCTGGAAGACGACCGTGCGGGCCTGGGGCACCAGCACCGTTCCGGCGTCGGGCCGGTCGAGTCCGGCGAGGATGCGCAGCAGGGTGGTCTTGCCCGACCCGCTCGCACCGAGCAGCGCCAGGAATTCTCCGCGCCGGACACGCAGGTCGATGCCGTCCAGGACGCGGCGCGCGCCGAAAGTCCTTGACAGTCCGGTCAATTCGATCGCGGTGCTCATCGGGTGCCGCCCGCGGTCCGCCACGGCATCAACAACCGCTCCAGGACCCTGATGACGGCGTCCGCGAGCAATCCGAGCAGGCCGTAGATCAGGATGACCACCGAGAGGATGTCGGTGCGAGAGAAGTTCTGCGCCTGCGCCATCAGATAACCCAGGCCCGCCAACGAGTTGATCTCCTCGGCGGCGATCAGCGCGATGACGCTCAGCGTCGTGGACAGCCGCAGGCCCGACAGCAATGCCGGGAGCGCGCCGGGCAGGATCACCGTGCGGATGGTGGTGAAACGGCCGAGTCCGAAGACACGGGCGGCCTCGAGCAGCTTGGGGTCGCTGGTGCGCACCGCACCGAAGGTCGAGACGTACATCGGGAACGAGGTGGCGACGGCGATCAGGATGACCCGGGCCGACTCGCCGATCCCGAACCACACCATGAACAGCGGCACCAGCGACAGGAACGGCAACGCGCGCAACGTCTGCACGGCCGAGTCGAGCAGATCCTCGCCGAGCCGCCACGACCCCGTGATGACGCCGAGGGTCAGTCCGGCCGTGACGCCGAAGAACAGGCCGGTCCCGGCGCGGCCGAGGGAGACGGTGATCGCGTCCGACAATTGCCCGCTGTCCCACAGCTTTTCGGCCGCGCGCCACACCTCGGGCGGGGAGGCGAGCAGGTCCGGGGTGAGTACCCCGGTGGCGGACGCGATCCACCACCCGGCCAGGATCGCGAGCGGACCGAGCGCGCGCAGTGTGATCGCCAGCCCGCGAGAACGCGTGCGCGGCAGCCGGACTCGCGGGGTGACGAGGGTCAGCGGTCCGGTGTCGGGCTCGACCGCCGCGACGGCGGTCATCGGGTCGCCGCCAGTGCGGTGACGTCGACCAGGTGCGGTGCGAGGTCGAGGACACCGTCGGTCACCTGCTGGTCGGCGAAGAACTTGGCGACCTCGGCGAAGGCGGTCTTGTCGGCGTCGGTGATCGCCGATACCGGGCTGCCCGCGCGCAGATATTCGACGGTCAGGGCCTTCTCGCGGCCGTCGACGGCGTCGGGGCCGGCGGTGCGGAAGACATTGATGGCGGATTCGGGCTGCTGCTGTTGCTCCAGTCCGGCGGCGTGCAGGTAGTCGTAGAACGCCTTCACCACCGCGGGATGCTGCACCAGGAACTCATTGCGCACGGCCCAGATCGCGTAATTCTTCGACCCGACATCGGCCCCGTTGACCAGGAAATGCTCCCCGGAGTTGGCGCGCTCGGAGATGGAGTAGGTCGACCAGGTCGCCCAGGCGTCGACCTGACCGGAATGCAGCACCGCGGCACTCTGGTTGGGCTGCAAGTACACTCGCGTCACCGCGGCGGCCGGTACATTGTTGCGGGCCAGGGCCTGCAACAGCAGGTACTCGCTGGACCCGCCGTGCCACACCACGACCTTCTTCCCGGCCAGATCCGCGACAGACTTGATGCCCGAGGAGTCCTTCACCAGGATGCCCTCGGCGACATTGTCCGGGGCCACGGCCGCGAACACCTTGAAGCCGGGTTTCTGCGCCAGCGCGGCGATCGCGGAGGTGATCGATCCGCTCGCGACATCGAGTTGATTGTTGTCGAGCGACTGCGCCGCCGGGGCGAAAGGCCCTGCGGTGCCGGTCCATTCGACCTTCGCGCCGACGGCGGCGAGCGCGGCGTCCAGGCTGCCGTCCTTCTTGCCCAGGGCCAGCGCACCGGAGTTGCCCGGGTCGGGGATGCGAATGGTGACCGTCGAGCCCGCGTCGCCGGACTTCGAGCCGTCACCCGCGTTCGAGCACGCGGACATCGCGGCGGTGAGGGCGACGGCGGCGGCCAGGACGAGTGCGCGTGTGAGGGATACGGCCATAGGATTCTCCGAATGTTCTGGGGGCGGTTCAGCGTTCGGCGGCGCGGGCCCGCACGAGCGCGCGGGCGGCGGTGAGGGGTTCGGCGGCGGTCCAGGCCGAGATGTCGACAGGACCGGCCAGGAAGCCCTGGCCGCGCAGGAAGTTCTCTTGCCGCGCAAGCAGTTCCAGGCGGTCGCCGGACAGGTCGAGGTGCAGGTCGGCGCTGTCGGTCCAGGCGTACGCGCCCGCGACTCCCGCTGCGCCCGCACCGGTTTCGGCGGCCAGGATGCGGGAGACGTCGGCCGGGTGCGCGGCGGCCCAGTCGGCGGCCTCGATCAGCACCGCGAGGAAGCGCGCCACGAGCTCAGGGTGCTCGTCGAGGAGGCGCTGGTGCACGGTGACCGGGCGGGGAGTGCCGTTGTTGATCCGCACCGCCCGATCCGGGAAGGAGTCCAGATCGATCCCGATGACCGCGTCGTGGCGCGCGGCGGCCTCGACGGCCAACGCGCCCTTCACGTACACGGCATCCACCCGGCCGTCGGCAAGCGCCTCCAGCTCCGCAACCCATTGTGGCGCATGGGGTTCGGCCGCGATATCAACGGGCACCGTGTCGTCGAGGGTGAGTCCGGCGGTGGCGAGCGCTCCGGAGAATCCGGCCAGCGCCATGGCACGCCAGAAGTCGATGGCGATGGCGCGACGCGGGATCGCGACCCGCGCGCCCGCCAGTTGTGCCGGTGTGGCAATGGGGCTGTCGCGGCGAACCAGGATCGCCTGCCGTTCCTCGATCCAGGTCAGGCCGATCAACCGGGTGGGCTCGCCTTTGCTGCGGGTCCACAGGGCGGGGACATTGCCGCCCTCGCGGAAGAGACCGGTGAGCGCGTGGGTGAAGTGGTCTTCGGGGGAGCGGCCGTTCCCCGCGTCCTGCAGTGAGCGCACCTGGATCCCGTCGGGTGCGAACTCGCTCGCGAGCCAGCCGCGGTCCGCGGCGATGCCGGTCGCGGTCGGTACCGGACAGCGAGTGAACCACAGGGTGTCGAGCGTCGAGGGCAGTGCGGAAGCGGACATGCAGGACATGCTGTCCGATGTCCCCATTTGATCCACGATATGGAATCATCTGGATTATTACTTGCCCGATACTCGCGAGGCATTCCATATTGTGGAAGGCTCGAGGGGTGAGCACAGATACGGCCAAACCGCGCGAGGGCGCGCAGGCGGTCCACCGCACGCTGGCACTATTGCGCGGATTCGGTGACAGCCCGAATGATCTGTCGGCGTCGGATCTGGCGCGCCGCACGGGTTTGGCGCTGTCCACGACCCATCGCCTGCTGCAGGCGATGACCGCGGCCGGATTCCTCGAGCAGGATCCCGATACCGCGCGCTACCGGCTCGGGCCGACGGTCGCCGAGCTCGGGCGCGCCGCGTACTACCGGCGCGGCCTGCACCGGGCCGAGCCGGAGCTGGCGGATCTGTCGGAGCGCACCGGGGTCGTCGCCGATCTGGCGGTGCGGGTGGGCGCGCACGCGGTGATTCTCGTCGGCGGCTCGCTGGAGGGAGACAATCGCCGGACCCTGCGCAGGCCGCTGCACTCGACCGCGCTGGGCAAGGTTCTCATGGCCTGGTCGGATCTCACCGACGGGCAGATCGGCGAACTCGCACCGTTGACGGCGCAGACCGACCGCACCATTACCGACCAACGGACCCTGCTCGAGGAATTGAGCAGGGTCCGTGCGGCGGGCTTCGCGCTGAACGATGGTGAGTCGGCTGCGGGTGTGCGCTCGATCGCGGTGCCGGTGCTCGACGCCGACGGCAATGCGAGATTCGCACTGGCGCTGCGCTCTTCGCCCGAGGTTCTGGTGAGCGCGCGACTGGAGTGGTTCACCGAGCAGGCCGCCGCGTGTGCGGCGGCCCTGGAAGTGGTGCTGCTGCCCCCGGGGCAGCGCCGATCCTCGGATCAGCGTGGGCGCGCTACGGCTGTGGTCCGGTAGGCGAATTCGCCTGCCGGACCACAGCTTCGGCGCTGTTCGATCGGCTCAGCCCTCGGCGGAGACGGCGGCGGCGGAGCGGATGGGCGCGAGACCGAGGTTGTCGCGCAAGGTGTTTCCGGTGTAGTCGGCGCGCAGCACGCCGCGGTCCTGCAGCAGCGGCACCACCTGGTCGACGAATTCGTCGATGCCCCAGGGCACCAGGTGGGAGCCGAGGATGAAGCCGTCGGAACCGTCGTTGCTCACGAAATCGTCGATCTGCTGGGCGACTTGGGCCGGGGTGCCGATCAGCGGCCCGCGTTCGAACTGGTCGATGACCACCTCGCGCAGGCTCAGCTTCTTCGCCTCGGCCACCTCGCGCAGCTGTTTCGCGGTCGCGAAGCGGTCCTGGTGCACGAACGCGCGGCCCTGAATGATCGGCGCGGCATCGGGATCCGGGTCGATGGCGGGCACCGGGCCGTCCGGATCGTAGCCGGACAGGTCGCGGTTCCAGATCTGCTCGAGCAGGATCAGCGCGGTCTGCCCGGTGACCTGTTCGTCGCGGATGGCGCGATGCTTCTCGATCGCCTCGGCCTCGGTGTCGCCGAGCACGAAGCTCGCCGACGGAAGGATCTTGATGTCGTCGGCCGAGCGGCCCGCGGCCACGGCGCGCGACTTGATGTCGCGATAGAACTCGGCCGCCTCGGGCAGCTTCCCGTACGGGGAGAAGATGGCGTCGGCGTTCGCGGCGGCGAAGGCCCGGCCCTGCGGGGAGACCCCGGCCTGCAGGATCACCGGCCGCCCCTGCGGGCTGCGCGGCACGGTGAACCGGCCGGAGATGTCGAATTGACTGCCGTGGAATGCGAATTCCCCGGCGTCGGCGCGGGCCAGGAACCGGCCGGTGTCCCGGTCTGCCACGACGTCATGCTCGTCCCACGAATCCCACAGTGCGCGAACGGCATTGAGGGTCTCCTCGGCGCGCGTATAGCGGTCGGCGGGGTCGAGGAACCCGCCGCGGCGGAAGTTCTGCCCGGTGAACGCGTCGAAGGAGGTGACCACGTTCCAGGCGGCGCGGCCGCCGGAGAGGTGATCCAGGCTCGCGAACCGGCGGGCCAGCTCGTAGGGCTCGTTGAAGGTGGCGTTGATGGTGCCCGCCAGCCCCAGGTGCTCGGTGACCGCGGCGATCGAGGCCAGCACGGTGAAGGTGTCGGGGCGGCCGATGATGTCCTGATCGAAGATCTGCCCGGCGCGCTCGCGCAGGATGAGTCCCTCGGCGAGGAAGAAGAAGTCGAACTTGCCGCGTTCGGCGGTGCGCGCGGTGTGCTCGAAGGAGCTGAAATCGATCTGGCTGCCGGCCCGCGGATGCCACCAGGCGGTGTGATGATTCACGCCGCCTAGGTAGGCGCCCAGGATGACCTGCTTACGGGGTGTGCTCATGGGTGACCTCGCTCAGGCGTTCGCGTAGCGGTTGGGGACGGTGGTGGGCAGACCGAGCAGCCCGCGCAGGGTGTGCTCGGCGTAGCCGGTCCGGAACAGGCCGCGGCGCTGCAGGATCGGGACCAGGGTGTCGGCGATGGCGTTCAGATCGTCGACCGCCACGCCCGGGCGCAGGCGGATGCCGTCCACGCCGGCTTCGTGCCACGCCGCGATCAGGTCGGCCAGGTCCTCGGCGCTACCGGCGAAAACCGCCGCGTCGGAGTGGAATTCGGAGCCCGCGAGTTCGTCGAGGCGAGCCAGGCGTCGCGGGCCGGAGGCGTCGTCGGTATCGAGGAAGACCACCAGATCGGCGTAGATCCGCAACGGTTCGCCGGCCCGCCCGGCCCGCTCGGCGGCCGCCGCGACCTGGTGCACGATCGGCGCGGGACCGTGCTCACGCGTCGGGGTGATGAACACCAGATCCGCAGCGTGGGCCGCGAATTCGTAGATCAGTGGCGCGTGCGCCAACGCTGTCACCACCGGCTGACCCTGCGGCGGACGCGGGGTGATGGACGGCCCGCGCACGCTGAAGGAGCGACCCTGGAAGTCGATGTAATGCAATTTGTCCCGGTCGATGAAGCGGCGGGCAGCGACGTCGCGAATCTCGGCATCGTCCTCCCAGCTGTCCCACAACCGGCGCACGACCTCGACGGAATCGCTTGCCTCGTCGAACAATTCGTGCACCGCGGCCGGGAACACACCCGACGCCACCGCCTCGGCCAACTCGGCGGGGGTGAGGTCATCGATGGTGCGCCGCCCGAAATGAGCCGCCTCCGCGGCGGTCCCCGATATCCGGGTCTGCCAGCCCGCCCGGCCGCGGGAGGTGTAGTCGAGCGTGGCGATCGCGGTGGAGACGTGGAACGGTTCGGTGTGGGTGGTGGTCACCACCGGGATGAGTCCCAGGTGGTGGGTGACCGGTGCGAGGCGCGCGGCGATCAGCTCGGCGTCGAGCCGGGCGCGGACCCGATCCACGGCACCGTCGGGAGCCTGCGGCACCGCCAGACTGTCCTCGATGGTGACGAAGTCCAGCAATCCGCGTTCCGCGGTGGCGGCGAGGTCGGTCCAGTAACGGGCCCCGAACAGCTCGGCGGGCCGGGAGTTCGGTTCCCGCCAGGCCGCCGGATGCCAGCCCGCACCGTCGAGTGCCGCGCCCAAGTGCAATGGAGTCGATGCCATGTCAGGCACCATCGCGTTTCCCGGTCGTGGCGGTCAACGGTTGAGATCAGCCTGATCCTGCGGAAATACGGTGGCGAAGAAAGGAATTGACCCGATACGGGGGATCACCTGCTCGAGGAAGGAAACACCATGGCAGTCACGGTCGTCGTCGGGAACCCGAAACCGGCCTCTCGCACCCTCACCGCGGCGACGCTGCTCGCCGCCGGTCTGCGCCCGGAGGCGGAGACGCGGGTGATCGATCTCGTCTCGCTCGGGCCCAAGCTGCTGGGCTGGGGTGATCCGGAGGTCGCCGAAGCTGTTCGCGCCGTGGCGGATTCGTCGCTAGTGGTCTTCGCCAGCCCGACCTTCAAGGCGACCTACACCGGACTGCTGAAGCTGTTCCTCGAACAGTTCGACGGCGGCACCGGCCTGGCCGGGGTGATCTCGGTGCCGCTCATGCTCGGCGCGGGCCCGGCGCACGCGCTGGCCCCGGACCTGCTGCTCAAGCCGGTACTGGTCGAACTCGGCGCGACCGCCGCGCTACCGGGCCTCTACCTGTCGGATCGCACATTCGAGACCGACGGCGTGATCGAGGGATACACCGCGCGCTGGCGGCCGGTCGTCTCGGCACTGGCGGCTGGGGCAGCCCGCTGAATGCGCTGGGGTAGTTCTGTGCTCGCCCAGAGCTCGTCGAGGGTTTCGAAGAAGTCGTCCTCGCTACGGGACAGCGCTAGAAAACGGCTCCAGGAGGTGTCGGCGAGGGGGTCGCTGAACCAGAATCCGGTGCTGCGGGGTGCGGGCCATCCGGTGTAGCGGCGACAGTTCGGGCACCAGTAGTGGGCCAGTGTCATCGGGGTGTCGTCGCGCTCAGCCCCGTGCAGATACGTGCGGAGGCTGTCGCGGTGGCAATGCGGGCACGTCTGTTCGGTGATCGCGTCGGACGGATTGTCCCGCTTCAGAAGCGCGTCGAGTTCCGCCAGGGAGAACCCGCACCAGCGAGATATCGTCACAAAGGTCAACCGTAGCAACCGGCCGGCCCACGATCGCGGGACAAATGTCCTCGGTTGTTGTCGTAGCTGGTTCAGAAAACGGTATCTGAAACACCCGCCACGGGATCGGACATTTCGAACGATATCTCGGTTACTGTGGGCGTGCTTTCCGTGAATTGCGTGTTCGTCTGATCGATCCGGAGCATTACCTGCCTCGAGGCTGCCCATTGTGGGAAATGTCGATAGAAAGGTGACCGTCGATGACCGGTACCGGCAGGCGGGCGGTGCTGTTCGGGCTGTGCGCCACATTCGTCGTGGTGGGTGGTGGAAATCTGCCTGCTGTGCAACCGATTCCGCTGGGGCGAGCGCAGCCGCCGGCGGGTGTGTCGGCACCGCATCTGGATGCGATCGAGGCGAAACTGCGTGAGGTCTCACCTGGGCTGCGTGGGTCGGTGTGGCAGCGCACCGCCGGTAATCAGCTGGCCGGGGCGCCGAATGACGCGTCGGGTTGGCTGCTGCAGAATCCCGGATGCTGGGGTGATGCCAAATGCGCGGCCAGGCCGGGAACCGAGCGGCTGCTGGCGCGCATGCTCGCGAACATTTCCCATGCGACGCGAACCGTTGATATCTCCAGCCTTGGGCCTTTTCCGGATGGGCGATTCCACGAGACGATCGTCGCCGGTTTGCAAGCGGCCACGGCTGGGGGAAAGAAGCTGGCCGTGCGGATTCTGATGGGAAACCCCGTCCCGCTCGGGACGAAGTTGAAGATCGGCCCGGCGGCATATCGGGACACACTGGTCGAGAGTCTGGGCGCGGCCGCGGCGGATATCGACCTGAATGTGGGCGAGATGGCCAGTGACGATCCCGGTCTGTCGTGGAATCACTCCAAACTGCTTGTGGTCGATGGCGAGTCGGTGATCGCCGGGGGTATCAACGACTGGGCGGGGGACTATCTCGACGCCCCGGATCCGGTGATCGACGTCGATCTCGCGGTGAACGGTCCGGCCGCGGGCATCGCGGGCAGGTTCCTCGACAGCCTGTGGGCGTGGACGTGCGACCATCGAGGGCCGGGTACGGGTTCCTCGGCGAGCGGGCCCGCGTCGGGGTCGGCGGACAGCGCGCCGGGCGTGACCGCCGGATCCTCGGGCGGCTCTTCGGGTTTCGGTCCCTCGGTGGGGTATTCCTCGGTCGCCACCGCGAATGGCGCGGACTGTTTCCCCCGGCTCGAGGACGACCGGAATCCGATGCCCGCCGAAGTCTCCGGTGGCGTGCCCGTCATCGCGGTCGGCGGATTGGGCAATTCGCTGGCCCTGGCCGATAAGTCCTCGGACTACAACCCCCGCCCGCCGGATGCCGCCGCGGCGGGATGCATTGCGGGCGTGAATATCTGGCACGACTACAGCAATGCCGACCGCAACTACGACACGGTCAACCCGGACTCGACCGCCCAGCGTGAACTGGTGGCGAGCGCCCGCGAGCACATCGAGATCTCGCAGCAGGATCTCATCGGTCCCTGTCCGGCGTTCTCGCGCTACGACGTTCGGCTCTTCGACGTCCTCGCCGCGAAGATGGTGCAGGGGGTGAAGGTCCGCATCGTCGTGAGCGACCCGGCCAATCACTTCCCGCCGGGCGGATACTCCAATATCGGTTCCCTGGCCGAGGTCAGCAACGCACTACTGCAGCGGCTCGAGCTGCGCACCGGCGGGAAGGACAGCGCCCGCTCCGCCCTGTGCCGGAACCTGCAACTCGCCTCGATTCGCGCCGCCGACACCCCGAAATGGGCCAATGGCAAGGCCTATCGCCAGCACACCAAACTGATCGCTGTCGACGGGGCCGCGTTCTATATCGGCTCGAAGAACCTGTACCCGGCGTGGTTGCAGGAGTACGGCCTCATCGTCGAGGACACCGCCGCCGCCGGCCGTCTCGACACCGAACTGCTCGGGCCGCAGTGGAAATACTCCCGGGCCGCCGCATCCGTCGACTATGCCACCGGCAACTGCCCACGCTTCTGACGGCCCCGCAGAACCTTGCCGACAACCAGCGTGGTAGCTGAGCTCCAAGCCGCGATTCACAATTCTGGTGTTGTGTTGTCTCAATCACCTTTGGGTTCAGCGAATTTCCGATAAGTAGAGGTAGCGGACATTTAGTTTGCCGCACTGTAACCGGTTCGGGTTCTGTGGTAGACAGGCCGCACGGCGTGTCTCTACAGTCGGCGAGATCGGAGGTCGGCCCCGTTGTGCTGGCCCGGCTGGTTCGGGAAGGGAGCACGCAGGGTGGCAGCGGTCGTCGGCGACACGTTCGCGGGATATGCGATCGAAGGTGTGCTCGGTCAGGGTGGCATGGGCACGGTGTATTTGGCCCGGCATCCGCGGCTGCCGCGCAGCGTGGCGCTCAAGCTGCTGACTCGGGATGTATCGGCGGATGCGGAGTTGCGGGCGCGGTTCGAGCGGGAGGCTACGGTCGTTGCGCGACTGGACCATCCGTGCATCGTGGCGGTACAAGATCGCGGGATCGCGGACGGGCAGCTGTGGCTGGCCATGCAGTACATCCAGGGCATCGACGCGAGCCGACTGAATTTGCGCACTTTGACCGTGGAGCGAGCCGTGCGCATCATCGGCGAAGTCGCGGCCGCCCTGGACTACGCGCACAGTCAAGGCGTGCTGCACCGCGATGTGAAACCCGCGAACATCCTCTTGGCCGCGCCGGAGGCCGGGCGGGCGGAGCGGGCGGTGCTCACCGATTTCGGCATTGCCCGCCTGCTGGCATCCAACACGCAGCTCACCTCGACCGGAACCTTCACCGCCACACTGTCTTACGCATCACCCGAACAACTCTCCGGCGACCCGCTGGACCACCGCTCGGACCAATATTCGCTCGCCTGCACCCTGTTCACGCTGCTTGCCGGGAAGTCGCCCTTCGCCGCCACGGATCCCGGACAGGTGGTGGCGGGACATTTGAGCAAACCCGTTCCAGCACTTGCCCGCCCGGATGTGCCGCCACAACTGAATGCCGTCATCACCCGGGCGATGGCCAAGAACCCGAGTGAAAGGTTCGGCAGCTGTGGCGAATTCGCGGCCATGGCGTGGGATGCGCTCCAAGGTCACGCCAATCCGGCACTTGCCGACCGGCAGGCCTCGACCCTGGTGAAACACGGCTCGGCCCCGGGTGACGGCGTGACGCCGCAGCGCACGAGCCCCCATGTCGACCAGCCTGCGGCTCGGCCGACGCACGTTGCGGAAACATCCGGAAACAGGGCAGGTTCGGTGGTCGCCATTGGCGCCGCGATCCTGGCCCTCTTGCTGGGCGGGTATCTGGGGTTCCTGCTGATCGACCCGTTGAGCGAAATCCGTTGGGACTATGAACACTACGGAGCCGGCATCCTTCATAGGAACCCCGTGATCGGGTTGTTTCTACCCACCCTCGTCCAGATCGTGGCCACGCTGCTATTGCTCCTCGGGGCGGACTTCCTGTTCGCTCGTCGGCGGTTCAGCCGGCCGCTCATGGTCTCGGGCGCTGGATTCACCATTGTGTTCGGTGCGCTCGGGCTCGTCCTTTCGTCGCGCCACTACCACTACTGGCATCCAGATCATTCCCTCGGGATATGCGCCGCCGCGATCGTCGTACTCGGCGTCGCGGTGAGCAAACCGGTTACTCGCTGGCTTGGTGCCGCGGACAACTGATTTCCAGGTTCATCGATTTGGGGTTGAACGACAGTTCTGGGACTGTCCCTGCGGCCCTACGCAATTGTCGGCGTGCGGGTCATCGCTCTGCGCCGGGTGGTTCGTGGTCGTCCCGGTTCCCGCACCGGATAGTGCGCTGCTGCCGACGCCCAGCCCGAACATGATGCCCTGCACGATCAAGCTCTGGACGACCGCCTCCAGCGTGGTCGCCACGCTGCCGCCACCGGCGCTACCCGAGGCGAGGCCGCTGCCCGCCGCGGCGCTGCCCGCCGCCAGACTGCCGGCATCGACGCTGCCGGTCGGCGCGGCCGAACCCGCCGGTGCGGCAAGCACACTCGGCGCGACGACGGCCACGATGACCGCTCCGGCACCCACCGCACGAAGCACAGAGGCCCGCGCTGTTGCGAATGTGATTCTCATTCCTCGCCTTTCCCTGGAGTGACTGTATTGGCAATGCTGACCGTCCGGAGACGGAGCGGACTTCGAGTTGCCCACAAGAATTGCGCGATGCTTTGGGCGGCGTCCCAATTCGCTGCTCGATGGCGCATATGTGGGGCTACACAACCCCACCGCCGAAATCTGTCTCGCACTCACAATCGAGGCCACACTCGCGTGCTCGACCATTTCGATAGCCGCTGCCATGCCGGGCAGCCGAATCGAAACGAGACCACGATGATTTCGAAGGCCTGGCGACCGGTGTTGTTTGCCCTGTCGGCGACCGTATTCACACTCGCGCTCGGTTTCGCACCGGCAGAGTTCGACGCGCACGCGGCGGAGGGGCCGCACATCGTGTCCACCACGGCGGCGGCCCCGCCGTCGGATCCGGTGCCCGCCGGCTCGACGGTGTGGAGCGTGTATTCGGCGGCCATGGACCGTGAGGTGCCGATCCTCGTGCAGTTGCCCGCCGACCGCTCGGCCCCGCGACCGACGCTGTACCTGCTCAATGGCGCGGGCGGCGGCGAGGACACCGCGTCCTGGCATCTGAAATCCGGCGCGCTCGAGTTCCTGTCCACGAAGAACGTCAATGTCGTCGAGGTGCTGGGCGGATTCGCCTCGTACTACACGGACTGGCGCGAACCCGACCCGGTGCTGGGCACGAACCTGTGGCGCACCTTCCTCACCGCCGAACTACCGCCGCTGATCGATGCGGCGCTCGGCACCACCGGAGTCAATGCCATTGCCGGGCTGTCGACTTCGGGCACGTCGGTGCTGCAACTGGCAGTCGCGCGCCCCGACCTGTACCGCGGTGTGGCCGCCTACAGTGGCTGCGCACAGATCAGCGACCCGATGGGCATGGGCTTCGTGAACCTGTCGATCTGGTGGGCCACCGGCGGCGCCACCGACGCGACACACATGTACGGCCCACCCGGCGATCCGCTGTGGGCGGACAACGATCCGGTGCTGCACGCCGATCGGTTGCGCGGGGTGAACCTGTACGTCTCCACTGGCAGCGGCCTGCCCGGACAGTACGATCTGCTCGACGATCCACACGGCCCGCCCGGGCTCGGCGGACTGGTGAATCAACTCGTCCTCGGCGGCGGCATCGAGGCGGCGACCAACTTGTGCACCCACAACCTCCAGGGCCGCCTCAACGAGCTGGGCATCCCCGCAACGTTCGACTTCCAGCCGACCGGCACTCACTCGTGGGGCTACTGGTCCGACGAGCTCCCCAGATCGTGGCCGGTACTGGCGGCCGGACTGGGGCTACCGCTTGACTGAGCCGACGGACCCCTCGGCATCAGTCGAAGTAGATGTCGCGTTGGGAGGCGGCGGGGTCCGGGCCGAAATTGGCGGCCATGATGGCGGCGAAGATACGCATGAGGTCGCGCGGGCGGTTGAGGTCGAGGTTGATCAGCTCGGCGATCTTGCGGAGGCGGTTCAGGACCGTGTTGGGGTGGACGTGCAGGACGGTGGCGGCCGCGTTGGCGCTGCACTGGTGCCAGATGTAGGCCTCCAGCGTTTCGCGCAGGACCGGATCGACGTCCAACGGGGACAGAATGTTTCGTTGTAGCCGCGTGACCCGGGTGGGGCGGCTGAGCTGGTATTCGACGGCCAGGTCACGGAATCGCAGGACGCCGGAGTCGCGCTGTCCGTACTGCGCGACGCCCAGTAGCTGTTGCACCTCCACGACCGCGACGGGAATGTCGTCGATGGCGGCGCGATCGACCGCGAACAGTACCGGTGCGCCGAGGGCGCGTTCGATGCTCAGCAGTTCGCGCTCGAGTTTGGCGAAGCATTCCTCGATCGGTATCTCACGCTCGCCGTCGAGCGGGTCGACGATCGGAATCAGTGCGACGCCACCGGATTGGCTGACATTGCGCAGGGTGGTGCCGCGGCCGGCCCGATCGAGTTCGCGTTCCAGCCGCCGAGCCGCCCGGCGCGCCGCCACCTTGGCGCCGACCTCGCTGGGTGCGGCGTACTTCGCCTGCACCCGAACCGCGATCACCCAATATGTCGTTGCCGGCCGCAGCCCGAATCGCTGCGCCGTCGCGGCTGGATCGGAGCCCGAAACCAAGGCTTGATACAGCATTTTCCGATCGTGATCGACGGCGGGCAGCGGCGCCTCGTCCGCGGCGTAGCCGCGCAGCACCGCCGCGACGGCCTCCCGCAGATAGCGGTGCACGAGAACGCCGATCTGCACCAGCGAGCCCGCGTCCCCGGTGACGGAGGCCGCGTTGGTGATCGCCTGCCACCACACCTGGCCCGCAACGTGGTACGCGGCGACGATGTCGGCCAGCGGCAGCCGCTCCTCGGCGCGGTTGCGCGCCGACTCCTCGATCTCCGCGAACGCCGCACGCTCGGGCAGCTCGCCGGATCGGATCATGGCGATCAACAACTCGATGTTCTTGCGCGTCACGCGCTTGATGTCACCGGCCATGGCCTCTTCGGGCAAGGCCCGGTAGGTCTCGAGCTGACGCCTGACCTCGTCGAGCGTGTCCGACACCAGCCCATTGGTCCTCTGAGCGAGCCGATCCGCCAGCCGGACCCATTTCGTATCCGCCACCACCGTGGATGACGGCTGCATTTCGCGGTCCACAGCCAGTCAGGCTAGCGAATATCCGGCAAATTCATCGGCTGCCGCGGCCACCCGTTACCGGGTTGTGTGCCGCGGTGGCCCGTCCAACCTGCCCGACACACCCGCCCCTTGCATTTCCGGGCCGTGCGCATTCACGGTGGTGCAATACTTTCCATGGCAAATCTGATGTGCATCGGGCGAGTGGTGCCTCACCGCGGCCCCATCTTTATCGCACTGGCCCTCGCAGCGGCCGTGTTCGTAGCCCCCGCCGCCGACGCAGTCCCTCGGTTCGCCAACTGCGGCGAAGGTGACCATGAGGTCACTGGCCTCGACATCGCTGGCTGTAACGATGCAGTTTGCGAAGTGTCGCCGGTCGAAGAACTCGACCTCACTCTGACTTTCACTAGTCGAGCTTCGGCGCGGACAGCAGAGTCCACCCTCTCCATGACCGATGCCAAACAGCGAACGGAAAATTGGACGGTTGGCGCATGTCAGGATATGCCGTGCCCGGTCGAGGCCGGTAAGCTATACCGCTACAAACCACGCATATTCTTCCCTCCCCGATTCACGGCGAGCCCGCGGAACACGGCGATCCAGCTCCAGATCGTGCTCACTGGGGCGAGTGGTGGGGACAGCCGACGTCTGGCCTGCGTGTCAATCCCACTTCGGACCAAGTAATCGACTGCCCAAGGCCACGATTGATCGCGACCACAGCGCCGATGGCGGCTACTTCGAGATCAGCTTCGCGTCCACGCATGCGGCCCAGACTTCGGCGAACAGATCGGTGTCCTTGGCGGGGCCACCGGCCTGCTTGACCCGCGGCAGGTCTTGGCAAGCCGCCCGCGCGTACGCCGCGTTCTTCTCCGCCGGTAGTTGTTGAAACATCGCTTCGTCTCGGTACTCGGGCTTGACCGGGTGTCCCTCCGAGTACTGCATCCTCAGCTTGTCGACCAGCTTCCAGTAGTCGCGGAATCTATCGCACATCGCGAGCCGTGTGGCGTTCGTGAGTTCCCGGGTTTTGAACATCTGGAAGCGGGCATCCGCGGTGGGCGACTTGCCCCCGAAATCGGCGGGAGACATGTTTTCAGCCGCTTCCGCGGCCTTCAGACCATCGGTCGTGAAGTCCCATTCCGCGCACATGGCCCCCATTGACAAGCGCGGGGTCGATCGTGGGCAGAGTGCCCTCGGCTGGCAGTGCACCTGCTACCGGCGCGTAAATGACCGTTACCAGAGCGGCCGCGAGACAGGCCATAGCAATCCGCTGGCAATGATTCATGCGCACCATTGTCATGGGTCGGGGGCATCAGACCGCCTCAGCGACACTCCATTCAAGCCGGACTCCATTCTCTGAAGGATGCCGCCGTCAGATTCGGAGACGCTTGGGGAGGTTGTGATCGGGCACAGGCCGGCGGAAATTCGTGGTGGAGGCTCACACGTGTACGGGTGCGGAGGTGTCGCAGGATCGAAATACCGGGAAGCCCGGGGTACGGCAGCGATCCGAAGGGGTGCGCGATGTTTCTACGAGTGGTTCTCGCGACGTTGTCGATGGGTGTTCTCGGCGTGGCCGCCAGTGTGAACGCCGCCGCGCAGCCGGGCGAAAATGGTCCGGTCGCGGCAGATCCCGCGTCCTATGCGAGCATCGGAATGTTCGGTGATCCGGGGTATTTCTTCCGTTCGCCGACTGCCGGAATCGTTTGTGGGATGCTGCTTTTCCCGGATGCCGAGCGCAATGTCGCGGTCAATTGCTACGCGCCGAACGCGCTGCCGCTGGCTGCCCAGCACGTCGGTTGTGAAGCGGCGCCGGATGGCCGGTGGGGCCTCGGCGTCGGCCCCGACGGCGCACGCGAGACCTGTGAGAGCGGATCGCACCGCTGGGCCAACAGATTCACGGCCGCCACCGAGCTGCCCTACGACACCAGCCTGGCTGTCAACGGCTACATCTGCACCTCGGCGCGCACCGGCGTCACCTGCACCCACGACGCCACCGGCCACGGATTCGAGATAGCTCGCGAGACCAAACGGCTGTTCTGAGAAATTCGCCAACGCAAATTCCGCTCCGGTGGGGCGCAATTTCTGGCCGAATCGTGGGCTGAGCGTCTCCATTTGTGTGATGGCGATGTTGTCGCTAGCGTTGTGGAACGTATTGCAGGGGGAATTGCTGTGGGCGAATGAGTTTCGCCGAGCCATTCGCTGATCAGTCCGGCCCCGGAGGGGTCTGATCAAGGAGTTCGAGACAGTTTCATGGATGCGATGGCCGATGCGATCCGCACGCTGGCGCGACAATTCGCCGAATTGACCTCTACCGCACCCGATCCCGATCGCGAGGTGACCGCCACGCCGGGCTGGAGCATCGTCGACGTGCTCGGGCACGTGGCGGAGGAGTCGATCCGGTACCGCGAGCTCGCCCTGGGGCGCGGCACCTGGCCGGCGCGGGCCGCCGACCTGCCCGCCTTCAATGCCGAGCAGATTCGCACCCTGGCCACCCGCGATTCGCATGCGCTCGCGGCCAAACTGGTGGCGGGAACCCACGCGCTGCTCACCACCATCGACGGGTTCGGCGCGGATGCGCCGCTGATGATGTTCGACGGTGATCAGCGGATCCGGGCCGATCGCGCCCGCGGCACCTTTCTCGGCGAACTGATCGTCCATGGTTACGACATCGCCCGAATGCTCGGACGCCCATGGCCGATCGACCCCGCGCACGTACCGCTGGTCTTCGACGGCCTGAACCAGGTGGTGCCCGGCTGGGTCAATTCGGGCAACTCCACCGGGCATACCGCTACCTATGACCTACGACTGCGCGGATTCACCAGCTACACATACGTTTTCCGGAACGGCATACTGACCGTCGACCCGACGGATGCCCCGCCCGCCGACGCACATATCAGTGCGGATCCGGTCACCATGCTCCTGCTCAACTACGGCAGGATCGGTCAGTGGTGGCCGGTTCTCACCGGTCGGGTGCTCACGTGGGGTCGAAAGCCCTGGCTCGCCTCGAGCTTCCGAGACCGTTTCTTACCCGCCTGACCTGAGCCCGCGGCGGGTCCGAATGATCCGGTGTATCAGTGCAGTCGTTCGGCCACCTCGTTGCGGTAGACCTCGAGGAAGCTCGTGTCGGAAGGCAGCAGCCACTCCGGTCCGAGGAAGAATTTCCCGGCGGTTTCGTCATGCATGGTGATGTGCAGCAGCCAGGCCATCATGATGCCGGTGAACTTGTTGTGTTCGAGGTCGTCGAGGGGGTTGAAGTGGGTGGCGCCCTTGGCATTCACGAGGTAGGCGGGGGCATTCACGAGGTTGTACTGCCAGAGCCGGGGCCAGGCGACGTCGAAGACCACGAAATCGTCGTGGCCGGTGAGCATGAGCGTCGGGACCGAGATCATCGAACCGAGTGCCAGTGGTCCGGGTTCGAGGGCCATCACCGCGGCCACCTTGAACTGCGGGTCGATCAGGTGCGCGATCGCCGGGAACGCGGCGCCGGACTGCTGGGCGGCCTGCCCCCCGGCGGAATGTCCGGCGAACACGGTGCGGGACAGGTCGACCTTCCCGTGCAAGGGCGACTTTTCGTCGCGGTTGGCGGACACGACCGTCGCCAGCCCCAGCGCCGGCATTTCGAGCAGGGAGTTGGAGAAGTCGGAGGCGAGAGCGACCACGAAGCCGTGGCTGGCCCAGTGCCGGGCACTCGCATCGTGCATGCCCACATCGGAGTCGATGCCGGGGACGAACACGATCGGCGGCGCGGCCGACAGGTCGCGAATGTCCTGCGGGTAGTACAGCGTCACCGCGATCGGCGAATCCCCGCCCTGCGGAAAGGCATACGTGCAGGTGGGTTCGGAGTTGTTGCCGAAGGCGCGGATGACGAGTTCCTGGACGAAGCCCCAGATGGATTCCTTACAGGGATGCAGGACGGCCGTGCTGGCGACCGCGTACGGGCCCATGGCGCCGAAGACGGCCTGGGCCGTGATGCCGGGCGGCAGCTCGCCGGGTTTGGGAACACCCGCCTGCGGCGTGGCCGCCTGTGGCGCAACAGGTTTGGAGGGGGGTGGCAGGATGGATTGTTGCGCTCCGGCGCGAGGTGGTTTCTGTTGCGGGACAACGGATGGCTGCGCACCGGCCTGCGGAACAGCGGGTTGCGGAACACGGGGCTGAGGATCGTGCGCGGTGGCCCAGGGCGCTGCAACGGACGCGGCCAGGACCAGTGCCAGCGTGAGGAGTGCGGTGCCGGTCGCTCGAAAACCGGAGCGGCTCATGCGGATTCCTTTCACTGCGAGACGATGCCGAACTGGCCGGCGAAGGGAAGAATCGAACGGGCCGCGTTCCAACCCGCACCCAGCACCTCCGGCAGCAACTGCCCGCCACCTTGCAACAGCGTGCCGCCGAGGGCGAGGTCGAGCCGGGGCGCGGCATCGAGCCGATCGAGGATGTCGGCACAGGTGCGGACCTGGCGGTGGAGCAGATGCGGATCGAGCTTGTCGATATGGCCGTTGTCCGCCCAGGAGAGCAGGTAGGGCGGAGTGCCGAGCGCGGCCACGGTCGGCACCCCGACCGCGTTGAGTACCGATCCCACCCCGGGCATCCCGGCGTTCATGATGGCGCGGATAACCACGCCGCGGCGAAGGTCGTTGGCCTGCACGGCATCTCGCGCCGTGGTCCACAGGGCCGGATTCTGCGAGGTGAGCAGCGGCAGGAAGTCCGGCTGCCCGGTGGCGTGGTAGCCGAGGACGGGATCGTCGATCCACTGCAGCCCGCCGAGGTGTTCGATGGTCAGCGCCGACGCGGCGCGGCGGATCAGGTCCGGGTGATTGCCGATGAAGCGCTGAGTGTCGCCGACCTCCACGGCAATGTGCCCGGTGGCGAAGAGGAACGCGTAGCTGCGACGACGCTGCTCACGCGGAATCGCGCTCAGCTTGCGCGCCAGGGCCAGCAGCGCGAGCGGGCCGTTCTCCTCGATCGCGTTCGGCCCGTCGGTATGGGTGTTGATCAGGCTGATCTCATCGCTCGCACCGGGCAGCAACCCGATCACGTCGTCGGTGGTCGCGCCGGGCTCCACCGTCGCTTCGAGCGTGAGGTGCGCGCGTCCCCCGGTGCGGGCGCGCTCCCGCAGGCGCGCGCCGGTCTCCCGGTCGACGATCAGGCCGGGCATGCCCGCGAGCGGGTAAAGGAACGGAACATATTGTCCCGCGGCGTTTTCCGGCGACGCATCGAGAACAAGAATGACCGCCCGCGCACCCGCCAACCGGAAAACGGTCAGCGGCGTACTGAAACTCAGTGCGATACCACTGATGGTCTCGCTGTCGGCGACGGTGCCGTCGGGATCATGCAGGTATTCGAAGACCGGCCGCACCATCGACACCGGCAGCAGCACCGACCGCGCGTCGGTGACCACGATCCGATCCTGGAGACTGCCCGGCGGGAACCCGTCGCGGGGATCGGTTCCCGCATAGACGAGCTCGCCCTCCACGCCCTCGGGACCGGTGCTGCCCGAATACGGCACATACCCTGCCGTCCGCAACGGTGTCCCATCGAGCCGCAGATCGAACCGCCCGGCCTCCCATCGGGTGAACGACACCCGATCTCGGATCACCTGGATTCCCATGTCCCGCAACGACGTATCGATGTAGTCGACAAATCCGCGATGCGCGGCATTGCCGGTGAACCGCGGACCGAGATCGTTCAATCGCAGCTGCGCGTCCCACAGTTCGTCCACGGTGGGCAGCCCGGCCGCCGGATCGGCGGCCGCGACCGGCGATCCCGCCGCCGTCAGCGCCGCCGCCATCATGCCGCCTCGCAGCAGCATTCGCCGGGACAGTCCCGAGACCGATCCACCGCTCGTCGAATGCATCCGTTCTCCGTGGGAATTTGGGTGCGCCGAGCCGATTTCCTGCCGAAATACTCGCGAGTGCCAGAAACTGGCCGCCAGTGTATGCCCGCCCGGCCCGAATCCCGGGATTTCAGAATGCCGTGTCGCATCCGCCCGCAACCCAGACGGCCATTTCGCGCATCGTTGTACACGGATATCTATGGCCGTCGCTGGTCGGTGGGTCTTTCGGAATGCTGCTGGATGCGGAAAGCGGACCGCAGGAGACTCCTGCGGTCCGCTTACTCTTTCAGCAATAGACCCGAGACCGACGCCAGTCGCTCACGACTGCGGTTTCACGGCGCCATGCTGCCGATAACTCCGCCGGCGAGTCCACCGAGAGCGCAGCCGGGTAGGGCGCCGATGATGAAGAACGGGATACCGAGCACCACGCCGACCACGCAGCCGATGGCCGCGCCGATCACCGCTCCTGTTGCGGAAACGTCGTGCAGCAGTGGCGTATTGGAATTGACGACAGGGAGTGTGATGGGCCGTTGAATCGTGAGTGTGGTTGCGGTCGGGTTCACCTGCGGGACGAGCCGGAACTCTTGGTCGGTGCTGCGATACACCATCGGCACCGTGCCGGACACCTTGCCGTCCGCGGAAACGATATCGACGGCGGAGGTATCGGCCGCGACGGCGAATCGACCGGAGTCGAGCGTTATCGCCACGTTTGAAAGGTCTGTGGGCCAGTTCGCCGTATAGGACACACCGTCGTCGGATCCGTGCACACTCGACTCCTCAGAGGGCGGTACCGCCTGGGCGGTAGCCACACCGATGCCGGTGCAGACGACCGTGAGTAGCACGCAATTTGAAAATGCCTTGACCACCATGCCGAACCTCCTGTCGCGGGGGACGATTCGCTAGCGCAACTGGACGGAGCACCGAGATTCAGCGGCTACCCGAAGTTTGAATCGTGTAGCCGGAAAACGAACCACGACAACAATATTCGAGTTGGTCATCGAACATGTGAAACACGCCCTGGCCAGCATGACGCCGACCTGGCGTGCCGAAACCGTACAACGCGACAGGGTGGCGGCGGAAGCTGCGGAGTAGGTGTCCTCTATTGTCCGCTGCGAGTTTGCTGCAGTGGCACAAGGTCTGGGCATCGGGTCAGAGTTCAGGGCGAGCTCGCTGCCCGACACGTTCGCAATGGATCCGGCTGATCGACCGCGTCGACCGCTCGACCGGCTAACCTATCAAGCGTACGAGCACCGCCGGAACCGCAGGAATGTTCTGCCACGCAGACAGGAGCGGAGCTATGCCGATAGTGTCCGGAATTCTCACCGCCCTAGTGTCGTGAGTCGTTGATTCGTTGGCAGTAGGCGGCGAGAGTTTCGAGGATCTCGTCGGCGGTCTTGGTCCAGAGGAAGGGTTTCGGGTCGGCGTTCCAGGCGTTGATCCAGGCTTGGACGTCGGCTTTGAGTTCGGTGACGCTGCGGTGGGCCGAGCGGCGCAGCTTGCGGTTGGTCAGCTCGGCGAACCAGCGTTCGACCAGGTTGAGCCAGCTGGCCGAGGTCGGAGTGAAATGCACGTGGAAGCGTGGGTGACGCAGCAGCCATTTCTTGACCGCGGGGGTCTTGTGGGTGCCGTAGTTG
>NZ_BAAFGR010000046.1:0-47521 GCF_041154655.1 Nocardia sp. JMUB6875 | reverse complement strand
ACCCGCTGGAAAGCGGCGTTGAACGCCTTCGACATCACCTTCGACGGCCGACTCACCGCCGGACGGAACTAACCCAATCAACCCGAGTTACACCGTTATCTGGACAGACCCACGACGCCCGGTGTGGGACGGGCACATTCGTGGAGGTCGACCGGAATCCACTCTTCCAGTCGGCGGCCGTGGGCTTGTTCGAGGTGGTCGGCCCAGGGGGTGCGGCGTTCTTCGTCGGTCATGGCGAGGAGGGTGTGGAGTTTGTTCCAGGCCTCGGGGTCGGCGGGGGTCCAGACCTGCATCCAGGAGCCGGCGATGGAGGGGAGGGACATGCTGGTCATGTACATGACCAGTTCGCCTATGGCGAGGTTGCGGATGACTCGGGTGCGGCCGAGCGGGAGGGCGACGTCGTTGCGGGCCCAGAGTTCGGCGAAACGCGGGCTCAGGGTGACCATTTCGTCGATGAAGGCGACCCATTCGGGGTCGCCGAGGTTGCGGGCGTAGGCGGCGCGGAGGTAGCCGACCATGCGGGCCAGGTGTTCCGGCTCGGAATGAGCCGGGTAGGGGGTGCAGCAGCCGTCGGCGAGGAAAACCTTGCGCAGGATGTTGCGGGAGCCGGTCAGGAACATCGGGTACATGGCGGTGTAGGCGGCGTTGCACGCGATCAGGTCGTACCTCGCGCCGAGTAGCGCGGCGGGCAGCGGATACATGTGGTCGAGGATGATCTGCACCTCCTCGGGCACCGGCTCCTCGAGGACCGGGTTGGGCACGGTGGGGACATCGGCCAGGCGGTACAGGTGTGCGTGTTCCGCGCCGTCCAGGCGGAGCGCCCGGGCGATAGCGTCCAATACCTGGACGCTGCAATTGATGTCGCGCCCCTGCTCGAGCCACGTGTACCAGGTGATCCCCACCCCGGCCAGCTGGGCGACCTCCTCGCGCCGCAAGCCCGGCGTACGACGGCGGATGCCCACGGGCAGACCGACGTCCTCGGGACTGATCCGCGCCCGCCTCGACTTCAGGAACGCCGACAGTTCCTCCCTGCGCACCTTGGCTTTTCCGGTTCCCGCCACCATGACTCCATCGTGGCGGTAATCGCCACCGGTATCCAGGTGCTGCCAGTACCCGTATAAGCAGGCTCCTGTTCCGGGCCTCGGCCGCGCCGCACGCTCAATTCATGACACAGAGCTTGACCCAATCCCCACCGGTGGCGGCTACCGCTCCGGTTACCGTCCGACGGCCACTGGCCGTACTGGCCGTCATTCTGATCGGCCAGTTCATGGCGGTGCTGGATGCCTCCATCGTCAATGTCGCCATTCCTTCGATTCGAACCTCGCTGCACGCCACGGGATCCGGGCTGCAGCTCATCGTCTCCGGCTACGTCATCGCGTACGCGGTATTGCTGGTCACCGGCGCGCGGCTGGGTGACCGGTTCGGGCTGCGCACCATGTTCGTGACGGGGCTGGCGCTGTTCACCCTCGCCTCGCTGGCGTGTGGGCTGGCCTGGAATTCCGGCTCGCTCATCGCCTTCCGATTCCTGCAGGGTGTCGGGTCGGCGGCCATGGTGCCGCAGGTGATGACCTTGATCCAGCGGCAGTTCGCCGGGGCCACCCGGGCCCGCGCGCTGTCGGCCTACGCGGCCGTCATCTCCAGCGGGTTCGTCGCGGGGCAGCTCGCGGGCGGACTCATCCTCAACGGGGATATCGCCGGAACCGGTTGGCGCGGAGTGTTTCTCGTGAACGTGCCCATCGGCCTGGCGCTGCTGGCCGTCGCGCCGCGCATCCTGCCGACGGCCGGTACCCGCGTCGACCGCAAGCTGGACCTACCCGGCCTGGGCATGCTCACCGTCTCGGTGCTGGCGCTGGTGGTGCCGCTGGTCCTCGGCCATGAACAGGACTGGCCGCAGTGGACCCGAATCGCCCTGGGCGCGGCCGTGTTCGGGTTCATCGGCTTCGCCCTGGTAGAACGCCAGGTGCATCGCATCGGCGGGGAACCGCTCTTCGCGGACCGCGTGCTCCGGGCACCCGGAGTAGTGCTCACCGCCATCACCCTGTTCCTGATCATGTGCACCTTCGGTGGCTGGACCTTCCTGTTCACCATCCACCTGCAGTCCACGCTCGGCTACAGCGCCCTGCACGCCGGGCTCATCTTCCTGCCGAACGGTCTGACCTTCGGCCTGGTGAGCCTGTACTGGACCCGCATACCGGCCCGGTTGCACCGCATGATGATTCCCGCGGGGCTGGTGATCGCTGCGGTGACCATGGTCGTGATGGGCCTGCAGATGCGCGATGGCCACGACATCGGCCCGCTGGAACTGATCGTGTTCGGGCTCATGGGTGTCGGCTACGGCCTAGCCTTCAGCCCCCTGATGGCCCGTGCCACCGGCAAGATTCCGCTCGCCCTGGCCGCGGACGCCAGCGGCATACTCGTCACCTGCGTGCAGTTGGGCGTGGTCATCGGCGTCGCGAGCTTCGGCACGGCCTTCCTCACACTGGCCGGGTCCACCGCCCTGTCTGCCGCACACGCCGTCGCCACCACCTCCCTCGCCGAGGGCGTCACCGTCCTTGGGGCTGCGGCCTTCGCCTGGCGCGCCACCAGCGAGCGGCCCGGAATGCCAACCAGCCCAGCATGATCAGCAGGACCACGATCGCGATGAAGGCCACAATTGGTATGACCAGTGCCAGAATCGTGAGGACCAGCGAGGTGGCGTCCTCGGCGGTCGAGACCACCGGATTCCCCACGCCCGCCGTGGTTCCGGTGACAAATGGTCTGGCCACCGTACGACCGGCGTGGACGCTGCCCGCGGTGATCGCGCCGAGTACGGCGGTGGCCGCGGGCGGCAGATGCGAGGACAGGCTGGACTCGGCGGTGAACAGGATCGCGCCCGAGACGGGGGCCACCAGGGTTCCGATGCCGTGCAGGACCGAATCCAGGGCGGGGATCTTGTCGCCGATCAGGTCGAGGACGAACAGCACCCCGATCACCGCCAGCGCGGGCACCGAGGACAGCCACCCATACGAACTACCCAGATCGATCCAGCCGGCCCGGTCCGCGATCCCCACCGCCAGCAATGGCAGCCAGGCATTGAGCCCCGCCGCCCCCGACAGGCCGAAGGCGCCGAGTACCGCGCCGACGGCCGATGTGATCTCCATGCCCCAAGTGTCCCCGCCGTCAGCGGATCGGGAGTGCCGCGAGGATCGGGTCGTAGGCCCAATTCAGCATGCGCTCCGCGTCATCCCGCGCCGCCGCACCGCTGCCGGGCGAGCTGTGCAGGACCACACCGATCAATGGGATTCCCGCCCTGACGGATTCGAACAGCAGGCAGGCTCCGGCGGCATCGGTGGATCCGGTCTTGATGCCGATGGCGCCGGGGTAGTTCTTCAGCAGCAGGTTGGTGGTCTGCCAGACGTGATCGCGGTTGGCCGG
The DNA here is from genome assembly GCF_041154655.1 of Nocardia sp. JMUB6875. Classification (NCBI taxonomy): domain Bacteria; kingdom Bacillati; phylum Actinomycetota; class Actinomycetes; order Mycobacteriales; family Nocardiaceae; genus Nocardia; species Nocardia sp. JMUB6875. The sequence goes on along the minus strand of NZ_BAAFGR010000046.1, from coordinate 44,107 downwards.
GCCGGCGGGCAGGTGATAGCTGCGCGACCCGGCGACCTCCCGGAAAACCGGAAGCATCATGGCGCGCAGCCCGAGCGCCACCAGATCCGCGGGGGTGGAGTAGGTGGAATCGTCCTCGGGGATGGGCAGGCCGCTGGGGTCGGCGAAATACGTTGCCGCCAGACCCATCTGACGCGCGGTGTCGTTCATCCTGGCCATGAAGCCGTCCTGGCCGGGACCGTAGGCCTCGGCGAGGGTGTAGGCGGCGTCGCAGCCCGAGGGCAGCAGCAGCGCGTAGAGCAGATCGCGGGTGGAGAGCACCTCCCCGGCGGCCAGGCCCGCGGTGCTGCCGTCATTGCGAACGCAGTAGGCGATGCTCTCCGCCGGCACGGTGACCGGCCGGTCGAGATCACCCGCGGTGATCACGACCAAGGCCGTCATCACCTTCGCGATGCTGGCGATCGGCACCGGCGTGTTCGCCTCCCGCGACCACAACATGGTGCCGGTGACCCCATCCGCCAGCGCCGCCCCGGGTGCCCGCACGCCCTGCGGCTCCGAATTCCCCCACAGCAATTGGCCGAAGGGCCCGGGCAACTGGCCGATGGGCTCGGGCGAACGGTGAAGGGGCGCGGGCGATTGCCCGATGGGCGCGCTCTGCGCCGGGGCGGCGGTCACCCCATGGCCGACCACCACGACCAACGCACCCGCGACGACAGCGTGCAACACCCGGGCAATTGTCCGCATGCCGCACATTCTGCAACCGAAACCCCTGGACCAGCGGGATTTCCCGCACCGGCCCCGCGCGCCGCCGCAGTCCGCAGGTTGCCACCCGTGCGGTGATCGCCTTTCCCGCCGCGATCACTGCCCCCGCTACCGACGACGGGGTGACCACCGACACATGCGGAGGTGTCACGGTTGGAGTGCGGGCGGTGTCTCCGAGCTTGTCCGCATCATCCGGAAGCGAAGGAGAGCTGGGATGAAGGCCCTGATCGTGTGTGTTTCGGTGTCACATGGCAATACGCGGCGAGTCGCCGAGGCCATGGGTGAGGTGCTGGAGGCCGCCGTGGTCGAGCCCGAAGAGGTCGACGTCGATGAGCTGGGTTCCTACGACCTGGTGGGGTTCGGGTCGGGAATCTTCAATCAGCGGTTTCATCCCCGGCTGCGGGGATTCGTGCGCGGGCTGCCGAAGCAGCGGCGCGGCAAGGCATTCGTCTTCGCCACCAGTGGGTTTCCGCCGCAGCTGTGGCCGATGGAGCGACTGGCCCGCCGGGCCGGGTTCGAGGTCGCCAACACCTTCTCGGTGCGGGCGTTCGACACCTGGGCGCCGCTGCGGCTGGTCGGCGGGATCAACAAGGGCAAGCCCGACGCGGCGGACCTGGAGACGGCGCGAGAGTTCGCCGCCGGACTGCGCGCCCGGGTGACTGCCGGGTCGTGAAAGACCCGGGCGCGCAGTTGTTCTCGGCTGACTCGGTGATTCTCAGCTGACGGTGAACGAATAGGTGGGCGCGGTCTTCTCGCCCTTCGAGGCGTCGTAGCTCAGCACATAGGAACCGGTGGCCGGGGCCGGAACCACGAATACGACGAAATTGTCTGCGTGGTCGATGGTTTCGCCGCGGTTGAGCAGTTCGTTGATCGGGCCGCGGATGTCGGCGACGGCGGTCTGGCCGTCGGGGGTCTTCAGGCTGAAGTAGTCGTAGAAGACGTTCAGGCCGCCGTCGGAGATCCCGGAGCCGCCGACCAGCTTGATGTGCAGGGCCAGGTCCATCTTGTTGCGCTCACCCTTGGTGTAGCTGGGTGTCAGTGTGCCGCCGGTGATTTCGACGGTGGTCTGGTCCTGCACCAGTTTCCCGGACACGTTCAGCGTCTTGGGCGCGACGCTGTCGGCCTTGGCATCGGCCTTGAGCGGGATCAGAGTCTGATTCTCCTGCGAGGTGCCGTAGACGACCGTGAGGGTGTCGAGCAGATGATCGGCGGTGTCGAGCTTCTTCACCGTGGTGGTGATATCGCCTGCGGCCGAACCCTTTCCGGGCACGGTCGGGGTGTCCCAGCTCGCCCCGGCATCGAGCGCGCCGCCGATCTGCAGGCCCGGTGAGGCGTTGAGGGTCTTGTCCTTGGTGGAGGTGTTCTTGTAGGTGATGTCGATGCGCACCTTCGCGCCGCCGAATTCGTCCGGTGTGACGGTGGCCTTGTCGACGGTTATCTCGAAGCCCTCGTAATAGCCGGTCTTGCCGATGGTGCGCACGGCCGACTGCGAGTTCGAGCCGCCCTTGGTATCGGTGGGCGCCCCGCCCAGCGGCACCTGGCTCACCGAGGTCACCGGCGTGCCCTTGACGTCCTTGTCATTGCAGGCCGTCATCAGCACCGCCGAGGTCGCGATGAGTACCGCCGCTCCGACGGTCGTGAGTTTCTTGCGCATGGCTGCCTCCCCTTAGTCGCCATAAGAGTTTCCACCGCCCGGCGACTCCGGGCGAGTGATTCGCCATGAAATCCACCCCGCGACCGGGCGCGTTAACCGTAGCGCCCGGCAAGGAAACCGCAACCCGAAAACACTATGCACTGAATTGCATAGTACGGTCCGTAGCAGTTATCCTGACGGCTATGGCCCTCGAACACGCGCTCCTGGTATCGCTGACCGAACGCGCCAGCTCGGGGTACGACCTGGCCCAGCGCTTCGACAAGTCCATCGGCTTCTTCTGGAACGCTACCCACCAGCAGATCTACCGCGTGCTCAAGCGCATGGACGAGCAGGGCTGGGTGGTCGCCGAGACGGTCCCGCAGGACGGCCGCCCCGACAAGAAGGTCTACACCGTGTCCGAGGCGGGCCTGGACGAATTGATCCGCTGGATCGGCGAGCCCATCGAACTCGAACCCATGCGCAACGAGATGGGCGTGAAGCTACGCGCGGCCTCGCTCGGCGACATCTCCGGGATCATGGCCGAGATCAAGCGCCACCGCGATCAGCATGAGCACCGGCTCGACCTGTACCGCGCCTTCGAGAAGAAGGACTATCCCGCGCCGGATCAGCTCTCCGGCAAGAAACTGCACCTGTACCTGGTTCTCCGCGGCGGCATCCGCGTCGAGGAGGGAATCATCGACTGGTGCGACGAAGTACTCGACGCCCTCAAACGCGATTCTGGCACTCCGAAAAACGACACAGCCCGATCGCAGGCGTCCGGACCGAAAGGCTCTCAGCGATGAGCGCGTACCCGCACCTGTTCGAACCCCTGGACCTGGGATTCACCACGCTGCGCAACCGCGTGGTCATGGGTTCCATGCACACCGGCCTCGAGGATCGGGCCTGGCACATCAACCGGCTGGCCGCCTACTTCGCCGAGCGCGCCAAAGGCGGTGTGGGCCTGATCATCACGGGCGGCTACGCCCCCAACCGCACCGGCTGGCTGCTGCCCTTCGGCGCGAAGCTGACCAACAAGACCGAGGCCTACCGGCACCGGGCCATCACCAAGGCGGTGCACGCCGAGGGCGGCAAGATCGCCCTGCAGATCCTGCACGCGGGCCGCTATTCCTATATGCCGACCAGTGTTTCGGCCTCGGCCATCAAGGCCCCGATCAATCCGTTCAAGCCGCGCGCGCTGTCGGGCAAGGGCGTCGAGGAGACCATCGACGACTACGCGCGCTGCGCCTCCCTGGCCAAGTTCGCCGGGTACGACGGCGTCGAGATCATGGGCGGTGAAGGCTATTTCATCAACCAGTTCCTGGCCGAGCGCACCAACAAGCGCAAGGACAAGTGGGGCGGCTCGGCGGAGAACCGCCGCCGCATCGCCGGTGAGATCGTGCGCCGGGTGCGCAAGGCGGTAGGCCCCGACTTCATCATCGTGTTCCGGCTGTCCATGGCCGACTTCGTGGAGAACGGCCAGACCTGGGACGAGATCGCCGCTGTCGCAAAGGATGTGGAGGCCGCGGGGGCCACCATCATCAATACCGATATCGGCTGGCACGAGGCCCGGGTGCCGACCATCGTCACCTCGGTGCCGCGCGCGGCGTTCGTGGAATGGACCGCGAAGGTCAAGGACATCGTGGACATTCCGGTGTGCGCGTCCAACCGCATCAATATGCCGGAGACCGCGGAGGAGATCCTCACCCGCGGCGATTCGGACCTGGTGTCGCTGGCCCGCCCGCTGCTCGCCGACCCGGAGTGGGCGCGCAAGGCGCAGGACGCGCGGACCGACGAGATCAATACCTGCATCGCCTGCAACCAGGCCTGCCTGGACCACGCCTTCCAGGCGAAAACCGTTTCCTGCCTGCTGAATCCGCGCGCGGGCCACGAGACCGAGCTGAAGCTGCTGCCGACGCGGCGGACCCGGAAGTTCGCGGTCGTGGGCGCGGGCCCGGCGGGCTTGTCCGCGGCGGTCAGCCTGGCCCAGCGCGGGCATCACGTGGACCTGTTCGAGGCCGATGACAAGATCGGCGGGCAGTTCGACATCGCGCGGCGGATTCCGGGCAAGGAGGAGTTCAGCGAGACCATCCGCTACTACACCCGGCAGATCGAGATCAGCGGTGTGCGTTTGCATCTGCGGACCAAGGCGACCGCCGAACAGCTCATCGCGGGCGGCTACGACGAGATCATCCTGGCCACCGGCGTGAAGCCGCGCATCCCCAGCATTCCGGGCATCGACCATCCGAAGGTGCTCACCTACGCCGAACTGGTGCGCGAGGGCAAGCCGGTCGGCAAGAAGGTGGCGGTCATCGGCGCGGGCGGCATCGGCTTCGATGTCAGCGAATTCCTCACCGTCGAAGGGCATCCCAGCCTCAAGCTCGACGAGTGGAAGGAAGAGTGGGGCGTCTCCGACGATCCCAACGTGCCCGGGTTCGTCACCACCCCCAAGCCCTCCCCCGCGGCCCGCGAAGTCGTGCTGCTGCAGCGCAAGTCGTCCTCGTTCGGCAAGGACCTGGGCAAGACCTCGGGCTGGGTGCACCGGGCCGCGGTCAAGGCCAAGGGCGTCGAGCAGATCGGCGGGGTCAACTACGAGCGCATCGACGACCGCGGGCTGCACATCAGCTTCGGCGAGAAGCGCGCCCGCCCGCAGGTCATCGAGTGCGACAACGTGATCCTGTGCGCCGGACAGGAATCCGTGCGCGATCTGCAGGAGCCGCTGGTGGCCGCGGGCGTGAAGGTGCATCTCATCGGCGGCGCGGACCTGGCCGCCGAACTGGATGCCAAGCGCGCCATCAACCAGGGCACCCGCCTGGCGGCGGAGCTGTAATGCCGAACCTGACCCACCTGGGACTGCCCGGAGACGAGCGGTCCTGGGCGGCACTGGGTTTCACGATCCGCGACGATCGGATCCGGATCGGCGGGGTCGACTGCGCGCTGGGCGAGGCCGCCTGGGGATTCGACGAAACCCACTCAGCCCCTGACACACTCGGCGTCGCGTATCTGGATCCCGAACCGGCCGAGAACGATTGGCCGTCCACGCATCCCAATGGCGTCACGACCGTCGACCACGTCGTCTACTGGGTCCCCGACCTGGACGACGCGGTCACGAATCTGACAGCCGTGCTGGGTGTTCCGCCGCGCCGCCGGTTCTTCCCGCGCGGGCCGCAGGGACCGGAGATGGCGTTCTATCGCGTCGGTGAGCCGTTCATCGAAGCGGTCAGCTCGGGGCTGCAGCCCGCGCTGGTTGGCGTCGCCTTCCTGTGCCCCGACCTGGACGCCACCGTGGCGGCCGTGCGCGCCGCGGGCGGGCCCATCGGGGACCCCAAACCGGCCGTACAGGGCGGCCGCATCGCCAGCGTCTGGTTTGGACATCTGACCTGGGGCATCGCCTTCATGGAGCCCGAAAAGTCAGGGGTATAGTCCTTCACGTTTCGCCACGTTTCGCCACCTGATCTGCATCGATCAAAGGAGACGAGCACCATGGCATCACCCCGCAAGGCCTCCGCACTAGTTGGCTCCGCCCTCGCCGGAGGCGCTCTGCTCATGTTCGGCCCGTTCACCCCGACCGCCACCGCGAGCACGGTCTGCAACGGCGGCACCCTGACCGTCACCACCAGCCCCATCGGTGAGATGGACATGCCGGTGAACGGCAATCTCAGCGGCAACCTGACCGGCTGCGACGTGCAGGGCTTCCAAGGCACCTTCAACGGCAACGGCAGCTGCAACGACGTCAATGTCAATGTGGACGCGGATCTGATCTGGGCCAACGGCGACAAGACCCACGTGACCGGACCGTTCCATGTGCCCGGCGGCCCCACCCCGCCCGGAACCAGCAATACGCTGCAGGCGACCTCGGGTCCCGACGCGGGCTCGAACATCATCGTGAACACCGGGCCGATCGACAACCCGCCGTCGCTGGTCGGGCCCTGCCTGGGCGCCACCGCGCGCAGCATCACCATCCCGTTCCAGTCGGTCATCATCGGCTGAAACCGACCCTCCCGAAAGGCCCCGTCGAATCCGGCGGGGCCTTCGTCGTTTGAAATGACCTATACGGCAACCGATTCAGATGGTCGGAGTTGTCGTACCGCCCTGCCATGATCGCGAGGCACCATAAATCGATCTTGGGGGAGGAACTCTCAATGCACCTGTCTCGTAAAGCCGCCCTCGCGATGGTGGCCTCGACCACCACCGCACTGTTCGTCGGCGGTGCGGGCACCGCGCAGGCCGCCGGTGACCTCTACGGCGCGATCGCGGTCGGCGATGACGGCTACTACTACAGCTTCGGCACCGCCTGGAACTACACCGATCAGGGCGGCGCGGACGCCGCCGCCGTCCACGAGTGCGGGGTCTCCAACTGCTACGTGAAGGTCCGGTTCGTGAACGGATGCGCCGCCATCGCCAACCGCGACGGCAACCTGTTCACCGGCATCGGCCGCACCAAGGCGATGGCCGAGAGCAACGCCATCGCCGCCAGCGGCACGAGCCCGAACCCGCTGCTGGTCAGCCTCGGCAGCGCCGAGCCGAGCGAAGTGCACATCAGCGAATCGCAGTGCACCGGCAACGCGGGCTGACCGATACGGCCACGGGGTGAGCCCCGGGGCGGGGTGTGGGTAGGCTGCGATGTCGTGAGCCTGCCTGCACCCACCGCCGACAATCGTGCCGTCGTCACCGGATCCTCCTCCGGGATCGGCGTCGCCCTCGCCGAAGAGCTTGCCTCGCGGGGCTACTCGCTGATCCTCGTCGCCCGGCGCGGCGATCTGCTGGCCGAGCTGGCGCAGCGGCTGACCGAGCGGTACGGCATCACCGCCGAGGTGCGCGCGGTGGATCTGTCCGACCGCGACCAGCGCGCCCCGCTGACCAAGGAACTCGCCGCGCGCGATATCGCGATCCTGTGCAACAACGCCGGCGTCGCCACCTTCGGGCCGCTGGCCAAGCTGGATCTGGACTACGAGCGCGACATCATGGAACTCAATGCCGTTGCGGTGCACGATCTCACGCTGGCCGTGCTGCCCGGCATGCTGGAGCGGCGCGCGGGCGGCATCATGATCACCGGGTCCGCGGCGGGCAATATGCCGATTCCGCACAACACCACGTATTCGGCGAGCAAGGCGTTCGTCAACACCTTCTCCGAGTCGCTGCGCGGCGAACTCAAGGGCACCGGCGTGCACGTCACGCTGCTCGCCCCCGGGCCCGTGCGCACCGACAATCCGGACCAGGAGGAGATGGGCAACAAGATCCCGGAGTTCATCTGGGTCACCGCCGCCCACACCGCCAAGATCACCATCGACGCGCTCGCCCGCAACAAGATGCGCGTGGTTCCGGGCCTGATCAGCAAGGGTATGAGCCTGGCCGGGCAGTTCGGGCCGCGCTCGATCACCTCGGTGGTGGCCGGGGCCGCCTACAAGAAGCTGGGCGAGTGAATACCACCAAGGTCAACATCGCGTAAGGATCCGCGCGAGCGGCGTCAAGGCCGCGTAGCCGGATGTACACCGGCGCCGGTACCGGCGTAGTCCTGATGTCGGCCCCGCAGAAGAGAAAGCGGGGACGCCCACAGGAGATGCCTTGACGCTGCTCGAGATCTTTCCGTCGCTGCGTGACGGGGGCATGACGCCCCGGCTCGACCCGGCCATCTGGCCCCGGGACACCCACTACGACGACGACGGGCGCATCACCGTCGGCGGGGTGGCACTGGCCGATATCGCCGATCAATACGGCACCCCGACCTACGTTCTCGACGAGGGCGAGGTGCGCGGGCGCTGCCAGGAATACCGCAAGCGCTTCCCCGACGCCGAGATCATCTACGCGGGCAAGGCGCTGCTCACCCGCGCGGTAGCCGAATGGATCACCGACGAGGGGCTCTCGCTCGATGTGTGCTCGGCCGGGGAACTGGCGGTGGCACTGTCGGCCTGGGCCGATCCGCGGCGAATCGTGCTGCACGGCAACGGGAAGCCGTTCGCCGAACTGGAGACGGCCATCAACTGCGGGGTCGGGCGCATCGTCGTCGACTCCCCCACCGAGATCACGCTGCTGTCCGCGCTGGCGAATCGGCCGCAGCGGGTGCTGATCCGGGTGACGCCCGATATCGACGTGCACGGGCATCCGGCGGTGCGCACCGGGGTCACCGATCAGAAGTTCGGCTTCCCGATCGGCGGGCACGCGGTGTGGGAGGCGGTGGATCGCATTGTGCGGCAACCGAATCTGGAGCTGGCCGGGTTGCACTGCCACATCGGGTCGCAGATCCACGACACCTTCCCCTACGGCGAGGCCGTGCGGCGGATGATCGGCGAGATGGCGCGCATCCGTGACGAATTCGGTGTCACGCTGACCGAACTCGATCTGGGTGGCGGGCATGCGGTCGCCTATCGCAGCGGGGACGCGGAGATGAATCTGGCCGAGCTGGCCGACATCATCGAGGACTCGCTCGACGCGGCCTGTGCCCGGCATGGATTCCCCAGGCCCCGAATCGCTTTGGAGCCCGGCCGGGCCGTGGTCGCCCGCGCGGGCATCACCCTCTACCGGGTGCTGTCGGTCAAGCACGTGGAGGACGGCCACACCTATGTGACGGTGGACGGCGGGATGAGCGACAACCCGCGTGTGGCCCTCTACGGTGCGCAATACGACGCCGTGGTGGTCAACCGTCACCCCACGGGCCCGCACATGACCGCCACCATCGCGGGACGGCATTGCGAGGCCGGTGACATCCTCGCCCACGACGTCCGGCTACCCGCCGATCTGCGGCCGGGTGAGGTTCTGGCGATGCCCTGCACCGGGGCGTACCACCACAGCCTGGCCTCCTCCTACAACGGCATCGGCCGCCCGCCGATCATCGCCATCAACGAGGGCCGCTGCCGGGAGCTGATCCGTCGCGAAACCATCGAGGACCTCATGTGCCGCGAGATGGGCAACTGAGGCACCCGGGCCACCGCAGAAAGCCCCGTCATTCCCGCTCATGCCGGGATGACGGGGCGTCCGGTCAGCGTTTGCGGGTGCCGAAGATGCTGCGGCTGATCTCGCGCCCGGCCACGGTGGCGGCGGAGCGGAGGAGGTTCTTGAAGGCCGGGTTGTTGACGATCTTCTCGGCCATGGATTCCGGCTCGGGGGCCGCCTTCGTCGAGCGGGAGGACTTGGCCGGGGGTTCTTCCTCCGCCTGCTGCTGGGCGGCCGCCAGCTTCTCGGCCAGGATCTCGTAGGCCGAATCCGCGTCCACCGTGGTGCCGTACTTCCCGTACAGCGTGGATTGCTGTGCGCGAGCGCGGATCTGGTCGTCACCGATGGTGTCCATGAGCGAGCGCGGCGGCTGCATGCGCGCCCAGGCGACCGGGGTGGGCGCGCCCTTCTCCGACAGCACGGTCACGATGGCCTCACCGATACCCAGTGAGGTGAGCGCCTTTTCGAGATCGTAGGTGGCGGTCTTCGGATACGTGCGAACCGTCTTCGACAGTGCCGCTTGATCTTCCGGCGTGAACGCGCGCAACGCGTGCTGGATGCGGGCGCCCAGCTGCGAGAGCACCTGATTCGGGATGTCGGTGGGCAGCTGGGTGCAGAAGAAGACGCCGACGCCCTTGGAGCGGATCAGCTTGACCGTCTGCTCGACCTGGTTGAGGAACGCCTTGGACGCGCCGTTGAACAGCAGGTGCGCCTCGTCGAAGATGAACACCAGCTTGGGTTTGTCCATATCGCCGACCTCGGGCAGGGTCTGGAACAGGTCGGCCAGCACCCACATCAGGAAGGTCGAGAACATCTGCGGGCGCGCGGCCTGCGCACCCAGCTCGAACAGGGTGATGACGCCCATGCCGCCCGCGCTGCGCATCAGGTCGGCCGGGTCCAATTCGGGTTCACCGAAGAACGTGTCGCCGCCGTCGGCCTCCAGATTCACCAGCGCGCGCAGGATCACGCCCGCGGTCTGCGCGGAGACGCCGCCGATCCCCTTGAGATCTTCCTTGCCCTCCGGGCTGGTGAGGAACTGGATGACCGCACGCAGGTCCTTCAGGTCCAGCAGCGGGAAGCCGTTCTGGTCCGACCAGTGGAAGATCAGACCGAGGGTGGATTCCTGGGTTTCGTTGAGCCCCAACGCCTTACTGAGCAGAATCGGCCCGAACGAGGTGATGGTGGCGCGAATCGGCACACCGATGCCCTCCGTGCCCAGCGAGACGAATTCACATGGGAACCCTTGCGGTTTCCAGTCCGCGTCGCCGGTTTCCTGTGCGCGGGTGAGGAGTTTGTCATTGGACTGGCCCGGCTGCGACAGCCCCGAGAGGTCGCCCTTGATATCGGCTACCACGACCGGCACGCCCGCCGCCGAGAGCTGCTCGGCGATCCCCTGCACGGTCTTGGTCTTACCGGTACCGGTGGCGCCCGCGACCAGCCCGTGGCGGTTCATGGTCTTCATCGGAATCCGCACGCGCGCATCGGGGTGCACGGTGCCGCCGGTGATGACGGTGCCGAGTTCGAGGGCCAGGCCCTCCATGGCGTATCCGGCGGCGATCTCCTGCGCCGCGGCCTCGTCCTTGTCTCCCGAACCGCCGGCAGTGGCCGCGCTCTTCGCCTTCTTGCCGGAATCCGGTTCCGCGGCAGCGGCTTCGGCCGCCTGCTGCGCCGCCTCCTGATCGGCCGCTTCCTTCTCCGCCGCCTCGGCCGCGGCCGCCGCCTCCGCCGCGATCCGCGCCGCGTCCTCGGCTGCCTTCCGTGCCGCCGCTGCCTTCTCCTGCGGGGTCGTCATCGCGCTTTCCTCCGTCTGCTCTGCCAACTGCGACTGCCCTGCGAACGTGATGCTCTCTGGAACTGCCCAACCAACATGCCGACCGCTCTGTACGCGCGGATGGTGAGAACGATACTGCCCGGTCGCACAGGTGAGCGGCCTCGACGCGGCCGGGTACCGGGGGCGAAACGCACGGAAGGGCTAGTGTTTGGCGCGTGTCCGACAAATACGTGGTGTGGATGGATTGCGAGATGACGGGCCTACGGCTCGACAGCGACAAGCTGATCGAGGTGGCCGCGCTTGTGACCGATAGTGACCTCAATATCCTCGGCGAGGGCGTGGACATCGTGATCCACGCCGACGACGCCGCGCTGGCCGCCATGCCGCCGGTGGTGACCGAGATGCACGCCCGCTCCGGGCTCACCGATGAGGTCCGCCGCTCCACCGTGTCGGTCAAGGAAGCCGAGCAGCAGATCCTGGACTACATCAAGCAGTACGTCCCCACCCCGCGCACAGTCCCCCTGGCCGGCAACTCCATCGCCACCGACCGCGGCTTCATCGCCCGCGACATGCCGACCCTCGACGGCCACCTGCACTACCGCATGATCGACGTCAGCTCCATCAAGGAACTGGCCCGCCGCTGGTACCCCCGCATCTACTTCGGCCAGCCGGAAAAGGGCCTCGCCCACCGCGCCCTCGCCGACATCCAGGAATCCATCCGCGAACTCCAGTACTACCGCCGCACCGCCTTCGTCGCCCCGCCCGGCCCCTCCACCGCCGAGATCGCCGCCGTGGCCGCCGAACTCTCCAACCCCACCCCCGAGGCGGGCTAAACCCCACCTGAACAGCCGATTAGGTACTCGACCGGGGAACAAGTTAAGCTCTACCGCGCCGGAAGTTACCGGCAATGGTGGCTGTAGTTCAGCTGGTAGAGCACCAGGTTGTGATCCTGGGTGTCGCGGGTTCGAGTCCCGTCAGCCACCCCAATCGAGGCCCCTCGATCCATGTGGATCGGGGGGGCCTCGTCATTCAGCGTCTTGCGGAACCGAGTGCGGTGCGAGCGATACGGTCAACCTATGAAACCGTTCCGTTTGCTTGTGGTGGTCACAGCGGCGCTCGCGGTGATGGTTTTCGGCGGAGCGTCGGCGTGGGCCGACCCACCGGATCCCGGCGCCCCGAGCGGACCGGGTGACGCCCTCGTCTTCCCCCTGATGTTCATCTGCGTCAACTTCTTCGGAACCGGTTCGGACTCACCGAACCCGCAGTGCATCGCGACGTTCGAGCCCATGCGCTGGTGGCTCCGCCAACACGGCAGCTGACCGCGGCGGCCCACCCCGCCGCCGACTACTGGACGGCGGTGATAGCGGCGGTTGTGCCGAGTAGACTCGTTGCCTGGTGTACGCGTCGCGCCCGGCCGCTGACGCAGGTGGCACGGACGGCGTGGTCTGTGATCCACGGGTTCGAGAATCGAAGTCAGGCCCTCGCGGGCACGCGGATTTCGATCGCGAGGCACAGGCAATGGGTGAACATCGGGCACTGCTGCGTTGCTGGTGGCAGGATCGCGTCGACTATCGAGGACTGACAGCCACGCTGGAGTCCTCCTCGGCGTTGTCCCTGATGCGGTTCATAGTCGCGCTCGGCGGCGCCGTGCTGAGTGCGATCGCGATTCTGACCGTGTTGTCTCCGGCGGGTCCGGTGGGGGGCGTCGGCCGACTCGTCGTCGTCGCGGTCGGCGTGCTGGCCGCGGGCTGGGCGCTGCGGTGGTGGTTGCTGCCATGGCCCTCCGCGACCGAGTCGCTGATCTGGCTGGGCACGGCGGACGTCGCGATCACGGCGTCCTGTCTGCTGGACAGCGATCGCGTCTACGGGTCGCTGGGTGCGATGCTGCTCGTGGTGACCGGCGGCTACCTCAGCATCTTCCACGGCCCGAAAGCCCTTGCCGCGCACACGGTCTGGTCGCTGCTGTCGATACTGGCACTGACCATGCGACTCGATGCCGGAGCGCCGATCGGCGACGCGCCCCTGGCCGTCGCCATCGTCCTGATCATGGTGGCCGCCACCGTCCTGGTCCTGCCCGCGCTGCAGTTCTGCTATTGGCTGCTGCGCATCGACACCCTCACCGACCCGCTGACCGGCCTGCTCAACCGGCGTGGACTCGACTACTACCTGCCCGGCCTGACCGCATCGGTTCGGGGCGGCGAAATCTGCGTTATATCGGTCGATCTCGATCGATTCAAGGCCGTGAACGACCGCTTCGGGCACACCGTCGGAGACCGCGCGCTGACACACACCGCGGAGCGACTCAGGAACGTGAGGACCGGATTCCTCGTCGCCCGAATCGGCGGCGAGGAGTTCGCGCTGGTCGGCCACCCACCGTCCGAGGCCACCTGTGTCGTAGCGGAGGCGGTGCGGCAGGCCATCGCGGACATCGATGACCTGCCCGTACACATCACGGCCAGCGTGGGCGCCACGGTATTCGACACCACGAACACGAACGGAAGTTGCGCCGTTCAGCTGCTGGCACAGGCCCTACGATCCTCGGACACCGCGATGTACCAGGCCAAGCACTCCGGCGGGAATACCGTCATCGTCTCGAACAGCGGTCAGACGACCGCGCTGCCATAATCGACCAGAGCAAGACCGGACACCTCCGCCGCGGTCAGGTGCGGCCGGGGATCGGGCAGGCGTCGATGGCGTGGGCGACTACTTGCGGTTCGGTGGCGGTGAGGGTGGGGCGGTGGCCCTGCTCCCATGCTGCGCCGGTGGTGGGCTCCGACGCCTCGAGGGCCGAGCGTTCAGCGGGGGCGAAAACCCTTCCGCGGGTGAGGAAACGCATGCCCTCGGGGGCTTCGAGGCTGAAGCCCGCACCGCGGCCGGGGACCGCGTCGAGGACCAATTGGGTGTGACGCCAGGCGTCGAACTGGGGGCCCGAGATCCACACCTGGACAGCGTCTTCCGGGTCGGGCAGCGTGAGCGAGGGGTCGCCTGCCCGGAGCCGGAGATCCAGTACGCCGAGCAGGACGTCGCGGTCGCCGATGATGAATTCGCCTGCGGGATAACACATCGGGGCGGACCCGTCGCAGCAGCCGCCGGACTGGTGGAGCATGAGGGGGCCGTGCGCATCGCGGAGGCGACGGAGGAGATCCATCGCCGCCGCGGTGGCGCGTACCCGGCGGGGCACGGGCATCAGAAGAAGCCCTGGGCCTTGGGGGCGTAGCTGACCAGGAGGTTCTTGGTCTGCTGGTAGTGGTCGAGCATCTTGTGGTGGTTCTCGCGGCCGATGCCGGACTGCTTGTAGCCGCCGAAGGCCGCGTGGGCGGGGTACTGGTGGTAGGTGTTGGTCCACACCCGGCCGGCCTGGATGTCGCGGCCCGCCCGGTACGCGATGGAGCCGTCGCGCGACCAGACGCCCGCGCCCAGGCCGTAGAGCGTGTCGTTGGCGAGATCGATTGCCTGCTCGTAGGTTTCGAACGAGGTCACCGACACCACGGGTCCGAAGATCTCCTCCTGGAAGATGCGCATGGAGTTCTCGCCGGTGAAGATGGTCGGCTGCACGTAGTAGCCGCCGGACAGGTCGCCGCCGAGGTCGGCGCGCTCGCCGCCGGTGAGCAGTTTCGCGCCCTCGCCCTTGCCGATCTCGATGTAGGACAGGATCTTCTCGAGCTGGTCGTTGCTGGCCTGCGCGCCGATCATGGTCTCGGTATCGAGCGGATTGCCTTGGCGCACAAGCTCTGTGCGGGCGACGGCACGGGCCAGGAACTCGTCGTAGATGCCGGACTGGATGAGCGCGCGCGACGGGCAGGTGCACACCTCGCCCTGATTGAGCGCGAACATGGTGAAGCCCTCGAGCGCCTTGTCCTGGAAGTCGTCATCGCCCGAAAGCACATCGGAGAAGAAGATATTGGGGCTCTTGCCGCCGAGCTCCAGCGTCACCGGGATGAGGTTCTGGGAGGCGTACTGCATGATCAGCCGCCCGGTGGTGGTCTCCCCGGTGAAGGCGATCTTGCGGATGCGCGGGCTGGAAGCCAGCGGCTTGCCCGCCTCGACGCCGAAACCGTTGACGATATTGACGACACCCGGCGGCAGCAGGTCCGCGATGAGCTCGATGAGGAACAGGATCGAGGCCGGGGTCTGCTCGGCGGGCTTGAGCACCACCGCGTTTCCGGCCGCCAGCGCGGGCGCGAGCTTCCAGGTAGCCATGAGGATCGGGAAGTTCCACGGGATGATCTGACCGACCACGCCCAGCGGCTCGTGGAAGTGGTAGGCGACGGTGTCGTGGTCGATCTCCGAGAGCGAACCCTCCTGGGCCCGAATGGCTCCCGCGAAATAGCGGAAGTGGTCGATGGCCAAGGGGATGTCGGCGGCCAGCGTTTCGCGGATGGGCTTGCCGTTGTCCCAGGTCTCGGCGAGCGCGATGATCTCGAGGTTCTCCTCGATCCGGTCGGCGATCTTGTTGAGGATCACCGCGCGCTCGGTGGGCGAGGTCTTGCCCCACGCCGGTGCGGCGGCATGCGCGGCGTCGAGCGCGAGTTCGATGTCCTCGGCGGCGCCGCGGGCGATCTCGCAGAAGTTCTCGCCGGTGACCGGGGTCGGATTCTCGAAGTACTGCCCCTTGACGGGCGCGACCCACTGCCCGCCGATCCAATTGTCGTACCGGGACCGGAAACTCATGGCGGCGTCGGGGGTTCCGGGCCGGGCGTAGACGGTCATGCTGTGGCTCCTCGATCTACTGACGGACGCATCAGATGTGAGCCAGGACACTACGAGCGTGGATGTTGGACCAACGTTGCAGGTTTTTGGTCAAACGCCCAGTCTTTTATCCAGGAGTCGAAGCTGCTCCCGCACTTGGGCATACAGCGAGGAGCGCGGGTCCAGCGCGTCCCGGTAGGCCGCCCAGGCCGCCAGGTCGTCGCAGCCGTCGGCGGATTCCGTCCAGCGCGCCAGCAAACGCCACTCCCCCGAGCGCAGCAGGGCCGCGCGCATGCGACCACGCAGCCCGGCGCGGATCTCGGCGATGCCCGGCGCGAGCGAGCGCGGCAGCAGCGGGCCCGAATAGGCGCGCAGGGCGGCGGCCGGATCGCCGCGGTCGAGCGCGTGGCGCACCTCGTCCACATCGGAGTCGAGGTCGGCGAGGAGGCGGTAGGGCTTGGATCCGATCGCGTTCCCGCCCAATGTCTTCCGCAGCCGCGACAGCTCCGCGCGCACCGTCACCGGATCCAGATCCCCGTCATCGAGCAGCAGCGCCAGGTGATCGGCGCTCAACCCCTCCGGATGCGCGGCCAGCAGCACCAGGATCTCAGCGTGCCGCTGCGACAGTCGAATTCGCTCCTCGCCCCGCTCGAGCGTGGGACGGACCGAACCGAGCACGCGCAGCCGCAGCCGCTCCGGGCGGACCCGCGGCGCGTCCAGCAGCCGCAGCCGCAGTTCCGATTCCGCCGCCACCACGGTCGCGCGAATCAGTGACAGGGCTTCCGGCGCGGCCACTCTGGGCCCTCCGGTGATATCGACAGCCCCGATGATCTGCCCGCTCAGGGGATCATGCACAGGCGCGGCCGAACAGCTCCAGTCGTGCACCATCCGGCTGAAATGCTCGGCCCCGAAGATCTGAATGTGATGGTCCAACGCGAGCGCCGTCCCCGGCGCATTGGTCCCGACCCGGTCCTCGCTCCAGTCCGCGCCCTCGACGAACCCCATCCCGTGCGCCCGATCCTTGACCTTCGTATCGCCCTCGACCCACAGCAGCCGCCCGTGCGCATCACTGATCGCGACCAGCAGCCCGGCATCCACCGCGTCCTCGACCAGCAGCTTGCGCACGACCGGCAGAATGGACGCGATCGGCTGCGCGGCACGGTATTGCCGCAGTTCGGAATCCGCGACCGCCACCCGCCCGAGCCCGTCGGGGTCGACTCCCCTCCCCTGACTGCGCCGCCAGGAATCCAGCACCACCGGCCGCAGCGGCCCGCCCGGCCGCACCTCGCCCTCCAGAAATACCGAATGCGCCAGCGATACCCGCCGCGCCAGCCGCGCGACATCCTCCCCCGGCCGCACGGCCACCCAGGGATTGCGCTGCGACGCTGTGCTCATCGATGTCCTACCGCTCGGCCCCTCCTCACTGTAACTCCGGTCACACCGCCTCGGACCGGGCGGTTGCTACTCGGGGCGGAGAGCGCCGTCCACGTGAAATGGGTGAGAACCCTGAGGCAAAGGCAGCTATTTCTGGGCACACTTGCCGGGTGGATACAGTGCACCCGGTAGAAGAGGCGGAGCGTCGGTGAGCGGGCCTTATGTGCGGCGAGCCGTTCTCGACCGGCCCGGGGTGCCGTCGTTCGAGGAGTATCCGTTTTCGCTGCCGGTGGTGCGCGGGTTGTCGGAATTGGAGTTGCATCCGCGGGTGACGTTCATCGTGGGTGAGAACGGGAGCGGGAAGTCGACGCTGCTGGAGGCCATCGCTACGGATTGGGGGTTCAATCCGGAGGGCGGGACGCGGAACTTCAACTTCGCGACGCGCAGTTCGCATTCGCGGCTCAATGAGCATCTGCGGCTGGTGAAGTCGGTGGACCGGCCGCGGGACGGGTTCTTCCTGCGGGCGGAGAGCTTCTTCAACGTGGCCACGAATATCGAGGAGCTGGATCGGGAACCTAACTCCGGACCGCCGGTGATCAGCTCCTACGGCGGGGTGTCGCTGCACGAACAGTCGCATGGAGAGTCGTTCTTCGCGCTGCTGATGCACCGGTTCGGCGGGCACGGGTTCTACGTGCTCGACGAGCCGGAAGCCGCACTGTCACCGAGCCGCCAACTGGCGATGATCGCCCGCATCCACGAACTCGTCCGCGCCCGATCCCAATTCCTGATCGCCACCCACTCCCCGATCCTGATGTCCTACCCGGACGCCTGGATCTACCAAATCGGCGACGACGGCATCGAACTCGTCGAGTACGAGGACACCGAGCACTACCGCATCACCCGCACCTTCCTCGACAACCCCGCCAAATACCTCGACGAACTCCTCGACTGACCTGCACGGTCAGGGATCCGCCAGGGAGATTCCGGAGGCGGGGTTGGGGGTGGTGACCGGATGTGTCCGATCGCGCCCGGCGAGACGATGAATCGCATGCGGAAGCCTTCTATGAAGCACCAAATGCCCTGGGGTATGGCCGTTCTGGTGACGGCGGCCAGTGCCTTCGGATTGGCCGGAGTGGCGGCCAGTGGCACGGCGGCGGCGAGTCCCGGCGACTGTCTCTGGGCGGGAACGGCACACGCCCAGGGCTCGACGGTGGTAGCCGGTGGATGGACATTCAACTGCGGGACAGGGCCTTCCGGTGCACCACGCTGGTCTCGTGGTGCGGCTGTGGGGACGGCGAGCACGGTGGCGAATCCCGGCGCCATCACGAACCCGGCCGGGTTGTTCAGCGCCGGAGCCATCCAGCCGGGGACCGAATACAACGACTACTGCGTAGGCTCTCAGCTGATCGACGGCAACGAGGCCATGTATGAGGCCGTATCCGATGGCGGACAACTATTTTGGAAGGCTGCGGGCCCCATCTCGCGTTGGACCTTCGACGCCGGTACCGGCCCGGCACCGAGGTTGCAGCCCGCGCAGGTCTGCGACCCCGGCCCCACACTCTGGCCCGACAACCCGTCTCCCTGGCCCGAGACAAGGTAATCAGCGGAGCAATTCGATCCGTGGCTCGATCAGACGAAGCTCATCTCGGCCAGGCCGAGCTCTCGGTGTTGTGGGCGGCATTTTCGCTGGAGATACACCACGACCAGCTCGAACAGACCGCGCATAACGGACACCTTCCCAGCAGACTGCAGCCCCCACTTCGCCTCGCCCTGTCTACTGACGCCTCCACACACCACAAATAGCCCAACAGCAATCGTTGAGCAAATGAGACCTGTCGCACCACCGTCAACTCTGCTCAATAGCTTTGCGAAAAGTCGAATGGCACGCAGCGTCCGGTGTCACCGTTGGTCCAACCGAAGAGAATGCCGTCGGTCAGGAAGCATTCGCTCCCGTTCGGCACACACTGACCATTGGTATTGAAGACCGCGGCACCGTCATTGCACTTCGTACCCGGCGGCGGCGCGGCCTGGGCATCCCCCGCCGAAATCAGTGCCGCTCCGAGCGCCGCGATACCGACACCGGCAAGGCGCGACGAGATATGAAGCATGGCAATACCCCTATTCGCATCGAGTCCGACCTGACCCCGCACACCCTATTGCCTCCACCCCCGCCCGTTGGACATCGCCCGCCGAGATCACCTGTCGGAAAGAGCGGTTGGGTCAGCGGACCCAATCCAGGAGTAGACCGGTATCCCGGTGGCGGCGTATGCCCGAGGCTTCTCCTGTCGGTCACGGCGTTCGGTGTCCTGATCGTCGGAAGTCACCTCGACGACCATCAACACCGGAGCCGGATCAGCCCATTCACCCTGGCCGACAAAGGAATCAGCACCCGCGAGGGCTCCGTCCGGACGGGCGCGGCCCTTGCGGTACCTCTCGACCTTCAACCCTTGTTCAGGCGTCAGGAACAATTCCGGACGGGCCACCACAAAGATCCGGATCAGCCACTGGATGATTCGGGCGTGGTCCCCATCCGGCATTGCCTTGGCGGTCAATTGTCCATCGATGACCTCGAGACGCACACCTTCCGCAATACGATCGGCCGCCCGCGCGAGTTCCTCGAACTCCTCTATCGTCATGAGCGATTCGGGCACGGCGGTGATATTACGGGGCTTGGACGAAGGTTAGTTGGGAGCGTTTGCGGAGGGTGAAGCCGAGGGTTTCGTAGAGGCTTATGGCGGTGGTGTTGTGGGCTACCGCGTGGAGGAAGGGGATGTCGCCGCGGGCGCGGATGCCGGCGCCTACCGCGCGGATCAGGCGGGAGGCGAGGCCGCGGCCGCGGAAATCGGCGTCGGTGCAGACCGCGCTGATCTCGGTCCAGCCTTGGGGGCGCAGGCGCTCACCGGCCATGGCGATCAGTCGGCCCTCGGATCGCAGGCCCAGGTAGGTGCCCATTTCGATGGTCCGGGGCGCGAACGGGCCCGGCTCGGTGCGGGCGATCAATTCGAGGATCTCGGGGACGTCGGCGGTGGTGAGCACCTCGAGGTCGGGGTCGTGGGCGACGCGCAGGCCGCTGCCGTCCATCTGCAACGACTCGATGGTGTCGAGTACCGTCCAGCCCTCCGGCGGTACATGCCCGTGGCCGCGCAGCGCGGTGACGCCGCCCGGGCCGAGCAGGGTAGCCAGATCGGTCCAATCCCGCTCCTCCAGCACGGGCGGATGCCCGAAGAACCTGGCGACCTCCGGGTCGTAGCGCCCGATCCGCCCCTCCCACGCGGCGAACCGCCGGTGCACACCCCGCAACGACGACCGCACCGGGTCATCCAGCGGGTGCAGCGAGATTTCGACATCGATGGCCGACTCCGTGGTCAAGGCACACTCCTCCGCATCAGGCGTCCGACCACAAGACGTTAGCGGGGCGTACGACTACCCGAACCGGTTGCACTCACTCGGATTCCGATACCCGTTGCCGCTCAACGGTGCTGAGCATGCGACACCGCATCGATCACGACGTGAGCAGTGATCACAAAGTGTTAGATTGGGCGGAAACGACGAAGGGCGGACCATGGCGGGCACGGCGACGGGTGGGGTGACCAGGCGTGCCGAGCGTCGTGCGGAAACCATCGCGGAGATCAAGTCCCTCGCGCGGGAACAGCTCGCGGACAACGGGACCGGCGGCCTCACGCTGCGCGGCATCGCGCGGTCCATGCGCATGTCGCCCGCGGCGATCTTCCGATACTTCGACACCCAGTCGGCGCTCATCACCGCGCTGTGCGTGGATGCTTACAACTCCCAGGCCGATGCGATAGCCGAGGCCTTGCGGACGCCCGGCCGGTCACCGGCCGACCAGTGGCGGGCGGTCTGTGTCGCGACTCGTCGCTGGGCCCTGGCCCATCCCGCCGATTACGCCCTGACCAATGGCACGCCCATCCCCGGCTACCAGGCACGACCGGAGGACACCGGCCCGGCCGCCGGGCGCATCATGGCATCGGTCTCCTCCGTCTACATCGCGGCAATCGCCAGCAAGGACGCCGATCCGGCCGCGACGGCGGTCCCCGCGCTCGCATCCGGCCCCTTGCTGACGGCGATGCTCGCCGGCGCGGACCTGCCCGACAGCCCGGTCCCCGGCATCATCCTCAATGCCTGGTCGTCGATCCTCGGATTCATCTCCGCCGAGATCTTCGGCAGTCTGCGAGACCTGGTGTCCGACACCGACACCCTGTTCGACGCCCACGTCACAACCGTCATGAACGGCATGGGATTCACGACCGGCACCGAGGGCTGATCCCTCAGGCGGGTCCGCGGCGACGGTGGCGGCCCGCCGTGAGCGGGGACGTCAGGGCCGGGGCGGGGAGCTGGTCGGTGGGGGCGTCCAGGAGGCCGCGGAGGTAGTCGCAGAAGGCCTCGATCGACCCGTAGCGGGCCAGTACCTCGTTGATGAGTCGGCGGACGCTCGCCGCGGATATCGGCTCGGTCGGCTCGCTACCCCTGACTTCGCCGCTGTCGCGGCCCGACAGTGTCACGCTGGGCATTCTGCATCAAAGACCGCGATTCACCTCCGTGCCTCGGGGACCGATCGCGCCAATTGCCGCCGGTACGCGCCAATTACCGCAGATCCTCGTCCGAATCGACCGCTGAGCGGCACTCGAGCGGGTCAGGGGAGGTTGCGGAGGATGAAGTCGGTGATGGTTGTGCTGACTGCCTCTGGGCGGCTGTCGAATTGGTGGGTGGCGGCCATGTTGACGTCGGTGTGGGTGTAGTTGTCGAGGTAGATGGTGTCGGAGGGGAAGAGGGGTGCGGCTGTGCCGATCCAGGATTTGGTGCCGATGGTGGTGAGGACCGGGCGTTGGCGGATGCGGTCGCCGAAGCGGATGGGGGCGAGGTCGCCGGTTCGGGTTCCGGTGAAGGCGGATTGGATGTCGATGAGGAAGCGGGGGGCGAAGTAGGGGTCGAGGAAGCCGAGGGAATCGCCGGGGGCGGCGGCCAGGGTGGTTGCCAGGTCGTGGATGCTGACGACCTCGGATCCGGGTGGGGCGTAGTCGATTCCGTCGAGTTGGTCGTAGTCGCGCCAGGTGTAGAGGGCGGTCTTGTCGGTGGGGACCATGCGCGGGCCGCGGCCGGTGACGGCGCTCAGCGGTGAATCAGGGTTGTCGGGCCAGGGTACGGTTTTCGCGGTCACCGGGCCGCCGTCGAGAACGCCGAGGCCGAACTGCATCGGGCCGATGTTGAGGGTGTGGTCGCCCAGCAGCATGCCGAGCAGGGCGGTGTTGGTGAATCGGTAGTCGCGCAACGCATTACCGCCGCCGAACAGGTCGGCATAGGTGCCCGCGAAGGCGAGGCGGGTGGAGATTTCGTCGATCCAGTCCGAAGGCAAGCGGCGGTGCAGGTCGGTTTCCTCGTCCGGGGCGTAGTGGGCGGCTGCTCCCCGGACGGCGAGCAGCGTGAAGAAACGCGGTTCCACATACGGGATTCCGGTGAAACTCACCGGCAGGATCCCGGCGTGCAAGGCTGCGACCTGCGCCTGATACGACAGACCTCCGCCCAGTCCGGCGAATTCGCGAAGCGCCGGAACCGACTGCAGGGCAAGCGGATCGGTGGAGATCAGTGAGTCGATGCCCAGGAATGCCGCACATTGGTTGTATCCGGCGTTCTCCTCGCCGCCGCCGAAATCCCAGGCCGCGAATGCCCCCGCGACCAGGCCGCCGTCGGAGGTGCCACCGCAGAATGCCTTGGCGCGCCGGATGTTCGGGTCGGGTAGCTCGCGGCTGAGCACGGTGTGCATGTCCTCGACATAGCGGGCCAGACCGACGTCGGCGAGCCAGCCCAGCTCGGCATTCGAATGGAATCCCGCGAAGCGGTGCCCTTCGACGACTCCGTTCCCGTAGTAGTAGTCGAAGGCGACCCGGCCATCGCGCGCGTCGGCGGCCGCGCGCAGTCCGGTGTCATCGAACAGGCAGGTGGTGCGGCGCGGCTGCGACCACCATTCGATGCGCTTGCCGTGTGCGCCGAGCGCGTTAATCGTATTGCGCGCCGCCAGCTCCATGGAGGTCGCCCCCAGCCACGCACCGACCTCCGACAGCACTACCGCATCCGCCAGCTGCGGGTCGGCCGGTCCGGAAGCGGGCCGGTAGCGCAGGTTATTCGACCCAATCGCAGGCGGCCGGATGCGGCAGGCTGCCCGCGGCCAGCGGGTCGAACAACCGGACATGGCTGACGGTGATATCCCCGTCCGCCTCCACGACCGTCTCGGTGCGCACCTCGTCGGACACCGGTGCGGCGAACGCGTGAATCGGCATCAGCGCCGCACACAGAGTCGGTATCACCCAGTGCGCGAATCTCTTTCGCGTGACCATGGTTCCTTCGCAGTCGTCAGCGGCGGGTCAGTTCGACCAGCGCGTCGGCGGGCGTCGGACTGCCGTCGTTCGACGGCGCGCCGCTGAACGGGAAGTCGAGATGCCGCATATTGGTGAGATAGGTGGTCGGTTCGGCGTCGATGCCGAAGATCGAGGCCAGCTGCCACAGTCCGCTGGCCAGCCGGACGTACGGCACCCGGGACAGATAGTCGGGATGCCACAGCGCCGCGAGATCACCGGTCTTCGAGCCGAGCACGCCGTACACGATGTCCATCGCCGTGCGGACCGTGTCGTAGGGCGAGCCCACCGCGAGTTCGCCGCCACCGAAGTAGTACGCGAATTGCTCTATGTCGCAAACCTTCTCCTGCGGCGTCGCGAACGGCTGACCGCCCGCATCCGGGGCCGCCGGTTCCTCGGCGAGGGTGTCGTAGTTGCGCCAGCCGTTGAGCCGCCCGGCCGGATCCGCGGGCACCACCTGCGGCCGCACGATCGTCCTGAGCTGGGGGCCGATCATCGGCAGATCGGTGAACCAGGACAGCGGCACCGGCAGATTCCGCTCCACGACCGGTCCGTCATAGCTGCCGAGCCCCGCGGAGAACGGCGTGGGATTGGTACTGCTGTCGATCAGCGACGCGAGCATGGCCTGGTTGGTCAGCCGCCAAGTCCGGAAGTCGGGTTCGACGGGCCGGAACAGATCCCGGGAATACAAGGCGGACAGGCCGATATCCCACGCCGGCGCCCGCGGCAGGCTGCGCGGAATGTCGCTTTCCGCCGTCGGCTCGAAGCGGGCGGCGAGGCCCGCGATGCTCACCAGCTGGAACAGCGTATTGGTCTCGATCCCGTTCAGTCCGAGCAGCGCCTGCGCGATGCCGGTGAGCGCGGGATCGACCAGGCCGAGATTCACCGCGTAGGGCAGCAGACCGGAGCCGAGCAGATCCGTGGCGGCCTGGTAGGTCAGCCCCGTCAGGTGGTCGACGACCCACTTCAGCGCGGGCACCCGACCCAGGTCCGCGGGGTCGAGCTGCATCGGCGCGTCCAGCACCCACAGTCCCGCGACCTCGTCGTATCCGGCGTGCCCGGCGAAATCCCAGGCGGCGAAGTAGGCGGTCAACGGGCCGCCCAGGGAATGACCGCCCAGATAGATCTTCTGCTTGCGCACAGCGGGATCCGGGATCTCCCGGGCGTTGATGTACTGCCAGTCCTCGACA
Source organism: Nocardia sp. JMUB6875 (assembly GCF_041154655.1). Lineage (NCBI taxonomy): Bacteria > Bacillati > Actinomycetota > Actinomycetes > Mycobacteriales > Nocardiaceae > Nocardia > Nocardia sp. JMUB6875. The sequence continues at coordinate 19,414 of NZ_BAAFGR010000046.1, read as the reverse complement.
ATGGATCTGACGCCGAGATCCTTCAGGAACGCCTGCTGACCGACCGGAACGACGCCGCCGTAGGTGCGCCCGTCCACGGTGCCGCCGTGGAAGTAGTAGTCCAGGGCGACCCGATAGTCGCGCCGGTCGACGGCGGCGACCATCCCGGTCCGATCGTCGAGGCAACTGGGCCGCCGCTGCATCGCCCAGAACTCACCGTGCTTGCCGGTCCGGGCCAGGGCGTGCAGGGTGTTCTCCGCGATCGGCCCCAATGATCGTGGCCCGCCGATGAATCCGGGCTGCCCGGAGTAGATGACGTCCGCGTCGGCCGGGTCGTCGGGACCGTCGGCCATGCGCAGCCGCAGATACGACAGGGTGTCGCAGCGTGCGGGATGCGGCCCGGCCGAGGCCGGAAGCGGTGCGGCCCAGGTGACTTCGCTGATAATGAGGTCGCCGCGTCTATCCAGGACGGTCTCCTGACGGTCCGGCGACCGCTCCGGTTCCGCGTGAGCCACGGCCGTGCACAGCGCGCCGGTCGTCATGGTCGCGGCGAAGAGCGCGATGGCAATGGGCGCACGCATTCGAACCTCCTCGTCTCCCAGAACTCAATGCCCGCCCGAACCGGAGCCACGCCCGTCGTCGGCACTGCCGGTGACGCCGAGCGGCAACAGATTCGGCGGATCGGAGCTACCGAACGCCGGCGGTGTGCCCGTCCCCTGCGCCGGTCCGGGTGGCGTGTTCACCAGATCCGTGATGTAGCTGGTGATCCGGGAGCTGTACGGATCGGGCCCGCCATTGTTCTGCACCGGTGCGGCACTGCCGATGTCGTAATGCACCGGCCCCTCGACGAATTCGGTGTTGTTGGGAAACAGCGGCGACACCAGCGCACCCTCGAGGCTGTCCTTCGACCAGATCGTCAGCGACGGCAGCGCATTGGCCTCGGCGACGTGCTGGACGCCCGACAGGTCCTGGCTGCGCGCGCCGAACCAGATCATGATCTGGTTCGCGACAGTCCATTTCAGCGCCATGTACGGGTTGGCCCAGCCGAGCGGGCTGCCGACCTGCCGGGCGAAGTAGTCGATATCCACGAAATGCTTGGACGGATCGGCATACGGCAGCCCGTCCAGCTCGTTGAACTTGCGCCACGTGTACAGCACAGTGTGGTCGGTGGGGCCGACGCGATTCGTGGTGCCGGTAATGGTGGCCAGATACTTACCGAGGATCGGGATGTTCGGCAGGATGTTCCCCGGCAGGGGCGCTTCCTTGAGGACCACCGGCCCGCCGTCGAGCACACCGACGCTGTACGGCGGGTAGGGGATGTTCACCGCGGTATTGCCCACCAGCTCGCCGAGAAACGCCCGGTTGGTGAATCGGAAGGTGTCGATTCCATTGGTGCCCAACAGAATATCGGCCCAGTTGTTGGGGAAATTGACCCGCAGGCTGATGTTCAGGAATATGTCCCGCATCGCCAGCTTGTTGAGGTCGGTTTCGTCATCCGGCTGATAGGTGGCCGCGATTCCGGCAATCGAAACGAGCGTCCACCAGCGCGGGCTGAACATGAAGCCCAGCGTCGGGGTCGTCGGGAAAAGCGCGAGCCGATCGCCACCGGGCAGGTTGACGCCGAGATGGAACAACGCCAGATAGATGTTGTAGACTACGGTGGCGACCGCGCCGATAATGTCGCGGGCTACCGGAATACGTTGCAGCCCAGCCGGATCCACCGTCGGCACCGCCTCCGGAGTGATCAATGCCCGGCACTGCCGGTACCCCGGATCACCGTTGAAATCCCAGGCGGCGAACGCGGCTTCCCACAACCCGCCGTCCGAGGTGCCCAGGCAGAAGGTGCGGTCCTTGCGGAATACGGGATCCGGCAGATCTCGGCTCAGGATCGTGTACTGATCCCGCATGGTCTGTGCGAGCGCCATATCGGAGACCTCGGGCATATCCCAGTCGGCCTTGAAGCCGCCGAACTTCTTGCCGTCGATCTCCTTGCCCTCGAAGTAGTAATCCCACGCGAGGTGGTAATCCCGCGCGTCATTGGCGGCCTGCAGCCCGGTCCGATCGAACATGCAGATATTGCGCGGATGGACGGCCCAGAACTCGGCCTTCTTACCGGTGTCCCGTAATTGGTGTTCCAGATTGCGGGCCAATCCGTCCAGGCTGTATCCCGCCATGAGCGCCGCGGGCTGGCCGATGATCACGGTATCGGCCTGTTGCGGATCCTCCGGTCCGTCCGCCAACCGGTAGCGCAGGTAGGTGATGTAATCGCAGGCCGGGGAATGCCGGGCCGCGCTCGGCGGCAGCGGCGCGTACCGGGTCACCTCACTGACGATCAGACCGTCGCCCGTCTGCACGACACGCTCGGTGCGTTCCGGCGGATCGGCTTGCGCGGGTGCCGCGGTGATCGGAAGCAGCAGGGCTGCGAGCACCAGAATGGAGAGCCTTCTCACCGATTCCTCCGGAGCGACAACGCGATTGGATCCCGGGCCCACACAACCCGTGGCGTCAAACCGTAAGCCCCGCGACCGGAACCGCGGTTGCCCCGGACCGCCACAGCTTTGACTCGAGCGGACAACGGCGGCGGCTCGAATAAGCGGCCACGAGTGACAGCGGCGGTACGCTCGCGTCGAAATCACAGGGAGAACAGCCAAATCGAGGGAGAGCGTTGATGACTGAGGCGTTTGTACTCGGTGGTGTGCGGACACCGTTTGCCCGCTATGGCGGGTCGCTGTCGCATCTACGGACCGACGATCTGCTCGGGATGACCATGAAGGGGGCGTGTGAGCGGGTCGGGGTGGGGCTGGAGCAGATCGAGGACATTGTCGCGGGGTGCGTGAATCCGGCGCACGAGGGAATGGGCGATGTCGCGCGCTGGGGTGCGCTGGCGGCGGGGTTCCCGGACAGCGTGGCGGGGGTGACGATCAATCGATTCTGCGGATCGTCTTTGAGCGCGACAATCAATGTGGCGCACGCGATCAAGGCCGGGGATCTCGGTGTGGGAATCGCCTGTGGCGTCGAGTCGATGTCGCGGTCGGGGTGGGCATACATGAAGGGGGACTCGCCATTCGGGCCGCGCGGGCCGGTGATTCTGCTCGACACCATGTGGGCCGGAGCGGGCGGCCCGGCGAATCCGGCTTTGCTGGCGCGTAACGCCTATATCGGGATGATCGAGACCGCGCAGAACGTGGCCGACCGCTACGGGCTGACCCGCGAGGAGATCGACGCGTTCGCGTTGCGCACGCAGCGAAACGCCAAGGCCGCCAGGGATTCCGGCCGACTGGCCAAGGAGATCATGCCGGTCGAGATCGCCGCCACCCGCAAAACACCGGCACGACTGTTCGAGCACGACGAGTTCATTCGCGACACCACCGCCGAGCAACTCGCGGCCCTGCCCGCGCAGCCCGGCACCACGCAGATGACCGCCGGGAACTCGACACCGCTGACCGACGGGGCCAGCGCGCTGGTCCTCGCCTCGGGCGAACGCGCCGCCCAACTCGGCGTCGAACCGCTGGCCCGGATCGTGTCCTCCGCGGTCTACGGCATCGATCCGCTGTACATGGGCCTGGGCCCCGCCTGGGCGCTGCCGCTGGCCATCCAGCGCGCTGGCCTGACCCCCGAGCAGATCGACGTCTGGGAAGTCCACGAGGCCTTCAGCGCCCAAGCCCTCGGCGTCCTGCGCGAACTGCCGAACCAGCTCGGCGGCTTCACCATCCCCGACGAGAAGCTCACCCCCAACGGCGGCGCCGTCGCCATCGGCCACCCCTTCGGCGCCACCGGCGCCCGCTACGTCCTGACCCTGGCCACCGAACTCCGCGAACGCAACGCCCGCTACGGCGCCATCGGCGTCTGCATCGGCTCCGGCCAGGGCGTAGCCATCGTCCTCGAAAACCCCTCCGCCACAGCCTGACACCATCGGCGCACGCCGGATCGGATCGGGTCTTCGGGTGAGTCTTTCACCGCGCAATCCCTCATATTGGCGTGATTCCAGGGCTGATTCAGGGTGTGAGCGGGCGAAGCTTGACTCTTGTGAATCAAGGTGATTCGATCTGAATCATCATGGTTCCAGTGAATCGACCCGCAGAGGGCGCGAGCATCGCGGCGGTTAACGCCGCGAGTTCGGTTGCGCGCCACTCGCGCCCGGCCCAGCAGTTGGGTACGGAGCTGCGACGGTTGCGGGATATCGCTGGAATCTCGGGGCGGGAGTTGGCGAAACGGGTCGGGATCAGTCAGTCGACGCTGTCGCGGATCGAGGCGGGGACCGTGGTGCCGCCGCTACCCCAGGTGCTCGACTGGGCCAAAGCGGTTGGGGCGGAGGCGGATTCTCAGAGTTCGCTACGCACGCTCACCGAGGCCGCGCACTCACCCGAGGTGCGCGATTGGACGACTTCGCTAGCCGGCCGCCCGCACCTACAGGACGACGTCCGGGCCTTCGAGGAAGACGCGCACGTGGTGCGGAACTTCCAGCCCGCTCTGGTGCCCGGCCTACTACAGACCGCTGAGTACGCCAGACGGGTGTTCGCCACCTTCGATCCACCCTATTCGCCCGATGCCGCCGCGGCCGCGCTCGCCGCGCGACTGGATCGCCAGCGGGTGCTGTACGACCCCGCGAAGCAGTTCGAATTCCTGATCACCGAAGCGGCCCTGCGCTTTCGGCCCGGCCCACACCGCGTGCTGCTGGCCCAGCTGGACCGGATCATTTCGATCGAGACCCTCGATACGGTCACCATCGGGGTGATTCCGCAGGACATCGAGGCCAGTACCACCATTCCGCACGGTTTCGTGATCTACGAGAACGAGGATCACGCCCTCGCCTCCGCCGAACCGATCCCGGGCAGCATGGTCACCCGCGGACCCGAACTCGTCGACGCCCACCGCCGCCGCTGGGACGCCCTGACCCGAATGGCCGTCTTCGACGTCGAAGCCCGTTCATTCCTCAGCGACCTCCGGGATGAAATCCACCGTGTCGCAACCGATTGACCATTTTCCAGCGGCCGTCGAGGGGTCGGCCGCACGTGGGGGTGGTGGTGTCGCAGCAAACCCGCTGCGACACCACCTTCACGTCAGTCGCCGAAGTCGAACTCACCGGCCCGGACACCCGACGTGAACGCCCGCCACTCGGAGCGCGTGAACCACAGCGTCGGGCTGTGCCGATCCTTCGAGTCACGCACCGCGATCTGACCTTCGTGGTACGCGACCTCGACGCAATCGCCGCCACCGTAACTGAAACTGCTCTTCGCGAACCTGGGGCCGCAGTGACCCCCGCGAATCATATTGCGGTTCATGGCATTCATTCCTTCCCCCCGAGGGCCACTCCCCATGGCCCTGCTGGTGTATCGTTTACGACTGCAACAGTGCTATCCGAACCACCGGTAGCGCAACCGAATTCGACAGGTCCTGCGCGCCGGCACATCGAAATGCTCATGAGCGCAACACTACGGCGACCCACCGACAACTTGCGTTGCCCGGATCGCACGTACGAGTCGCACCTGCGATATGTAATTTTGCTATGCCTGGGCCCAGCCTTTCAGTAGGAACAGCGGTAGGAACTCGGACGGCACGAACAGCCGGTCCTCCGGCAGTGGGATCTCGATATACCGGTGTGGCGCAAGCAGTTTGCCGTCCGTCGCGTTCAGGTCGATGACCCAGCGATCGGGCCCCGTGCGGACGGTGTGCCCGCCCCGCTTGGTCACCCGGCCCAGGTAGCGGAGTTCGAACGGCAGCAGCCGCAGCGGGTCGGCGGTCTCGAATATCCCGTCGTGGGCGGCGCGGGCGGCCTTGACCGACTGCCGGGCGGCATCGAGCCGGGGATCGCTGATCGGTTGCCCCGGAACGGGAACGGCCTCGGTCAGGACCGCTTGCCTGCGGAACGGATCGATATTGGGCCAGATGAAATACGGCGTGACGAACCCGCCCGCGAGCAGTCGCTCGTTGTAGGTCAGCGGATGCGGCTGCCCCTTGGGGACATCGACATTGAGGTAGCAGAGGAAGCGGCCGTACCGGTCGATGACGTCGGTGGCGAAGGCGAGGAAGAAGCGGAAGTCCTCCAGCGTCGCGCCCTTGTCGGTGCGGTCCTTGTCGACCAGGCCCTCCAGCGCCTTCGTCGCCACCCCGGCGTGCTTGGCGTGATTGGCCGCGCAGCCCGGCCCCAGCCGCGCCTGCAGGTCCGCCAGCAGGGGTGCGGCCAGCGGCGGATCGAACGGCGGCGTCCCCGCCGCGAAGGGATCGTTCAGGAAGTCCGCCCACCGCGGTGATCCGATGGAGCGGAAGGTCTTCGGCGCGTCCGGGAGCGTGAAGCTCACCTCCGGCGCGTCCATGCCGAGCAGGCGGGTACTCACATTGCCCGCCGGATCGATGGAGACGGTGTCACCGTCGTGCACCGCCCTGGCGACGGAATCGACGGTCCCATCGGGTGCGCGCCCGAGGCCGGCGTGCGCGACGGTGAGTCCGCTCTGTGTCTGTTCGACTGCCTTGGACATGATGGTCTTCTTTCGAGCGGGAGTACTGCCGCCGCTCCGAGAAGCGGCTTGATCTCATCATGGCCCCGCTTCCAGCAGCGATAACGCGTAGCCAACTACCCGAATCGACGCGTAGCCGGGTCGGCGGATCCGAGTATGTGCCCAAGTAATTCGGGGCTTCCTGTCCGAATCCCGCCCACCGAGCAACCACTTGCCCATAAAGTGAAACGGCAATATTTTGCTTACCCGTAGGCGTGACGAGGATGTGCATTGACCAGTTCCTGGACCCCGGGCAGGGTGTTTCACCTGCTGCGACTGGCCGCCGTCGGCGTCCTCGCCGCGGCGGCGTCGGTGGGTACGGCCGATGCCGATCCCGCCCCGGCACCGGGACGCACGCTGGTCGCGCTGGGTGATTCCTACACGGCCAACCCGGCCTGCGATGCCATTTTCGTGAAATGCGTGGACCCGGACGGCACGGGTCTGCGCGCCTGCCTGCACGGCCCGACCTCGTGGCCCGTCCAGCTCGGCGCCCTGATGGGCCTCGATTCCGAAGACCTCGAGAACAATTCGTGCTCGAGCGCGACGATCGACACCGGTCCGACCACCTCGACCGGCGAATCGGTGCCGGGCCGCGACGGATACACCCTGGCACAGGAGGCGCTCGCCGCCGCCAAGGACGGATCGTTCGGCCCGCGCACCCGCGTGGTCGCGATTCAGCTGGGTTTCAACGACGCCTGGCCCAAGGGCGGCGCGGTCACCCCCGCGGCATCGAGCGTGTTCACCTGCGTGTTCGACCTCCTGCGGGGCTGTGACGAGAACGCGGTCGCCGAGGACCGGTGGCCCGATCCGAACGCGGTCACCGGCCCGGCCTACGCCGACCGCATGCGCAAGGTCATCGAGTACGTGCGGTACTACGCGCCCAACGCGAAAATCGAACTGGTCGGTTATCCCGAGGTGATGCCCGCGGGCGCCGGACAGTGGTGCGCGGACTTCCTCGGGACCGCCCGCTGGGTCCAGCCGCGGGCCCGTGCCATGGTCGAGTACTGGAATCGCCTGCAGGATGCCGAGCGCGATGCCGCCGGTTTGCTGGGCATCGATTTCGTCGATGTGAAGGCGGCGACCGCCGGACACGACCTCTGCTCCCCCGATCCGTGGTTCAACGGCTTCCTGGATCCGCAGCACGGCGGCCTGCCCTTCCACCCCTCGGCCCGCGGCGACGCCGCCGTGGCCGCCGCCGTCTACGGCCATGTCGCACAACCCAACTGAGTCGCCCCGGGCCCGGGCCGAGCACCGCCATCGGAGTAGCAATGACGCTGACCTACACCCCTGAATCCGAATCGACCTCCGCGCCACCGCTTTTCGCTTGGCGGGGCGTCCTGCTGGTATCGGGCCTGATCACGCTGGCCTGGTCGGTCTCCGCGGCGCGGTTCCAGCTGGCCGGTGACGAGCTGTACTACCTGGCGTGCGGGCGGCGGCTGGCGGTCAGCTATGTCGACAACGGTCCGGCGATTCCCCTGATCGCCCGGCTGTGCGATCTGCTCGCGCCCGGATCGGTTGTCGCGCTGCGGATTCCCGGGCTCCTGCTGCTGATCGCGGTGTCGGTCCTGACGGCTGCGGTGGCCTTCGAATGCGGCGCGCGGCCGCGGTATCAGCTGCTCGCCGCGGCGGGTTACGCCGCCTCGCCGTTCATCTTCGCCTACACCGTGCTGGACAGCGTCGCCTTCGACGTGGCCTGTCAGGCATTGATCGTCTGGCTGCTGGTCCGCTGGGTGCGCACCCGCCGCGACCGGTTGCTCATCGCGGCGGGTGTGGCCGCGGCGATCGACGTGCAAGACAAATGGCTGGTGCTGATGCTGGGCGCGTGTGTCGCGTTCGGCGTGCTCGTCGCCGGACCCCGGGAGATCCTGCGCCGCCCCGCCCTGTGGGTCGGGCTGCTGATCCTCGCGGCCGCGATGACTCCCGCGCTGCTCTGGCAGGCGTCCCACGATTGGCCGCAGCTGGCGACCAACCGGGCCATCGCCCAGGAGACGGCGGGCAGCGACGGCGGCCAGTTCGGCACCGTCATCGCGATCATGGTGGTCACCGGATTCCTCGGCGGCGGACTGGGTGTGCTCGGCCTGTACGGCCTGGCCCGCTCGCCGAAGCTGCGGCCGTATCGATTCGTGGTGGTCGCCGCCCTGGCGATGGTGGTCCTGGTGGTGGCGTCGCACGGCCGCTCCTATTACGTCGCCGGGATCGTGCCCGCGATCTTCGGCGCGGGCGCGGCCGTGTTGTCCGGATTGCTCGAAACCCCCGGCGCACGCTCCTCATTGCGGCGGCTGTTCACCGGCCTGACCGTGCTCACCGCGATACTGGCCGCGTTCCTGGCCATGCTGCCCTACCCGAAGAGCTGGATCGACGTACCCAACGGCACCTACTGGGGCTTCCTGCAGCACTACGGCAATGACGACTGGGCCGATCTGGCCGACGCGGTGCACACGGTGGCCGTCGGCCTGCCGCCCGCCGACCGGGAGAGCGTGGCCGTGGTCGCCGAGGCCTACAACGAGGCGGGCGCCCTCGACCAATACGGCCGCTCCCAATGGATTCCACCGGTGTACAGCCCCAATCGTGGCTTCGCGCAATGGGGTCCGCCGCCGGACTCGGCCACCACCATCCTGTGGGTCGGCTACAACGACGGTCCCGAACAGCGCGCCCTTCTCGCCAATTTCGCCCACACCACGCCCGCGCTGCGGATGGACAACCCGCTCGGCATCGCCGGCCAGAACCATCACGTCACCGTGTGGATCTGCCGCGATCCACTGGTACCCGTGTCGATTGCGTGGCCGAAGTTGACCTATATGGTTGTCCCACCGGCGTCTTGAGTGAGATAGCCGACACATTCATAGAGGATTTGCATGATCAATTTCAGGACCCGCGGTCGAGCCGTGTTCCCGCTCCGGCTCGCCGCCGCCGTCGTCGTGCTCGCCGCGACCGGCTCGATAGGCACCGCAGCCGCCGACGACCCGGCCCCGGCGGCCGGGAAAACACTGGTGGTACTGGGCGATTCGTTCGCCGCGAACCCCGCCTGCGATGGTGTCCTGGTCAAATGCGACGGCAACAATGACGCCGCGTCCCACGAGTGCCTGCACCGCGACACCTCCTGGCCCGTGCAGCTGAGCGCGCTGATGGGCGTCGCCCCGGCCGATTTCGAGAACGCCACCTGCACCAACGCCTCGATCGACAGCGGCCCGGTGACCTCGACCGGGCAGAAGGTTCCCGGCCGCGACGGGTACACCCTGTCGCAGCTGGCGATCAAGGCCACCAAGAACGGCGCGTTCGGACCGCGCACCAAGGTGGTGGCGATCCAGTTGGGCGCCAACGACGAATGGCCCCGCGACTCCGCCACCGCCGCCGACGCACCCACTCAGCTGGCCTGCGCGTTCAACACCACCGAGGGCTGCGATCCGGACGCGGTGGCCCAGGGCCGCTGGCTGGACCTGAACGCGGTCACCGGGCCCGCCTACGCCGACCGCATCCGCAAGGTCGTCGAGTACATCAAGTACTACGCCCCGAACGCGGCGATCCAGCTGGTCGGCTATCCCGAACTGGCCCCGGAGAGTTCGGCCACCTGGTGCCTCGACATCATGGGCGTCTACCGCTACGTGCAGCCGCGCGGCGGCGCCATCACCGCCTACTGGAATCGCATCAACGACGCCGAACGCGAAGCCGCCCAGATCCTTTCGATCGGGTTCGTGGACTCCCGGGTCCCCACCGCCGGCCACGGCCTGTGCTCCCCGGACCCCTGGCTGCTCGCCGTCATGGATCCCCGGGTCAGCCTGGTCGGCCTGCCGTTCCATCCCACGCCCCGCAACGACACCGCCGTGGCCGCCGAGGTCTACAGCCACTTGGCCTCGACGCGCTGATCCCGCACCTCCGAGGTCTTCTTCAGTTCGCGGACAACGAGATACGACAGCAGTCCGATCGGCGAGAAGAAGATGGTGAGGAACAGGATCGGTGAAGTCACGAACGCGGAGACGCGGCGCTCGCGGCTGTCCAGGTAGATCCAGCGGCCGATGAACAGATCGAAGCCGATCAGATGAGACCAGGTGGCGGCGGATCCCGGTGCGCTGCCCAGCAATTCGGTCAGGGTGGTGAGATCCGGGCGGGTCATGGCGGTGAAGAACCGGGAGAAGTGCGGAAGCATGATGACCAGGTAGATCAGCAGCGGTGGGACCGCGATCAATGGCGAGGCAACGAGTTTCGCGGTCCACCGATGCCCCGGGGCGAAGATCATGGCGGCCCAGAACGGTGCGGCCAGCCAGAAGACGAGGTTGAACAGGGTGGTGGTCATCGGCGCACCGCCCAGGTCGTGGCGGCGGCGGTCGCGGCGGCGATGACGGCCAGCGCGATGAGGGTCGGCGCGTGCGGATGAACTATCGATTCGCCTCTTAGCGCCTGCCAGGTAACCAATCCCAGCAAAGCCGTGTACGCGCCGGTCGCGACGGTGACGAGTGCTGCTCGCGTACGCACCTCACCGAACGGCCGCGAGCGGTGCGCGAGCAGTTCGAACGCGATGACGATCAGTGGAATCACCTGCAGGGCATGGATTCCCACGAAGTGCGGAATCCGCAGGTCGCCGCCGACGGTGCTCCATCCGAGCAGCGGCAGTCCCGGCCCGCCGTCGGCCAGGCCCACGGTGTGCGCGCCCGAGATGGTGCGGGGGACGTCGTGCTGCCCCGCCTTGGGCCCGACCATCAACAGCCCCAACGCCATTCCGACGAGGGACAGCACGGTTCCGTAGCGAAACGCGAGGTTGCGCGCCCGATCCGGGCCGGGGTTGCGGAACAGCACCACCGCGATCACCGCGGTGGCCAGCCACAGCGCGCCGATCGACGCGGCCATCACGTACCAGATGGCGCTGTTCAGCGGCGAGCTCACATTGAAATGGCTGGTGGTTCCGCGCACCACCTGAATCACGATGGCGACCATCTCCACGGCCAGCATGACCGCGGCGGCGATCCCGGCCCACTCGGCCAGCCGGCGCCCCCTGGGTAGCTGCGGGATGAGCCAGGCCCAGGTCACCGCGTAAATCAACACGGAGAGAGCGAATTTCGCCGGTTTGTCCCAGGCGGGCAGGCCGGTGATGACCCGATGGTCGAACACCATCCCGCCCACGGAGAACACCAGCAGCGCGAACATCGCCGCCGCCAGCCACAGCAGCGGGAGATGCCAACGCGATCGAAGGGGAACAGGGGTGACAGCCGCGATACTCATAGTGGATAGCGTAATTATCGATAGTTTCACTGTCCATAATGAGCTCGCGGCAAATACCCGTTCCGACCGGTCAGTTTGTTTAGGCGTGCGGCGGGAACTGCCCGTCCGCGGTGACCTTCGTGCCGTTCAAGGTGAAGGTGACGACGCTCGGCCCGCCCTTCGGGCAGCACATGGCGTCATTGTCATTGAGCCAGTGATAGGTCAGCGACAGACTGGTCCGCGTCTTGCCGGTGATCATCGTGTACATGTACGGATCCGAGGTCGCGGTGCCGAGGTAGGTGCCGTTGGTGAAGAACAGCACGTGGGTATAAGGGTGGTTGACGTTCGAGCTGACCTCCAGCCACGACAGCACCCCGTCGCAGCCCGAGGAGATCTTGTCCTCACTGGCCTGCCCGGTCTGCCACTTCCCCACCGGCGGCGGGGACAACTTGGCGATCGCGGCTTGGGCGAGACCGGAATTCACATCGAAGCACAGTCCGTGACCGCTCCCGTTCGGCGCGGCCTGCTGCTGGGCCGCCGCCGGAACCGTGGTCGTCGCGTCCCCCGTCGACGAATTGCTCCCGCAGCCGCTGACCGCGAGCGCCAGCCCGGCCGCCGCCGAAATCACCGCCATCGACCTGGCCTTCATGAATCCCCTCCGGTCTCGCTTCACGCCCTGATCATCGAGCAGGCCGGAACGCACGTTATCGGGAGGGGTGCGGCCGGGTGCGAGAATGCGGTATGAGCATCAAGATCGACCGGCTCGATTCCGCGCTGCTGGCGGAGCTGGCGACCGATCCGCGCGTGCCGATCCTGGAGTTGGCGCAGCGGCTGGGGATCGCCCGGAACACGGTGCAGGCCAGGATGAAACGGCTGGAGACGGCCGGGGTGGTGCGCGGCTATCCGCCGGATGTGGATCTGGAGGCGATCGGGTTCGCGGTGCACGCGTTCCTGGGCATCGAGCTGAACCAGAACAAGATGAACGACATCGTCGAGGCGCTGCGGGCCTTCCCGAATGTGCTCGAGGTGCATGCCACCACCGGCCGCAACGATCTGCTGGTGCGGATCGCGGCGCGGTCGCAGCCGGATCTGCTGGCGATCATCCAGCGCGTGCACGCCGTTCCGGGCGTCAAGCACACCGAGACCATGCTGGCGCTGGCGACGCCGATCGAATACCGCTCACTGCCCCTGGTCGAGCATCTGACTCGAGCAGAATGACGCGTACGTCACAGTGTTGTAGATCACTTTTGAGCAGTCTGATCAACTTTTCGCGCGTCTGTTGACACAGATCACTCCCCACGGCAGATTTCGCTGCACCGACCGCTGGTCCCTTCCATTGCGGCTCACGATCTGGGCCGTGGAGAGTGTGGTGACTGTTCATGACCGACGTTGCCTGTGCGCCTGTACGACAGGCCGAGCCGGCTGCGCCCTACGACCTCGCCGACCGCTATCGGTCGGGTGCGGGTCCGGTCCTGCTGACCGGTGTGCAAGCCATCGCGCGACTGCTCGTCGAGCAGCATGTGCGCGATATGCGTAGCGGCCACCGCGTGGCCACCTTCGTTTCCGGGTACCAGGGCAGCCCGCTGGGCGGCGTCGACAAGATGCTGCTGGGCATGCCGAATGTGCTGGCCGAGCACGACATCGCGTTCGTGCCGGGCTTCAACGAGGAACTCGCCGCCACCTCGGTGTGGGGCAGCCAGGCGGATCTGCCCGCCGGGACCGCGACACACGATGGCGTGGTGGGTGTTTGGTACGGCAAGGGGCCGGGCGTGGACCGGGCCACCGACGCCATCCGGCACGCGAACATGTACGGGGTGAATCCGCGCGGCGGCGTGCTGCTGCTGGTGGGCGACGATCCGGCGTCGAAGTCCTCGACCGTGCCCGCGGTGAGCGAGCGGTCGCTCGCGGCTCTAGGGATCCCGGTGCTGTTCCCGCGCAATGCCCGCGAGATCATCACGATGGGCATGCAGGGTGTGGCGCTGTCACGGGCCTCCGGATGCGTCGTGGCCTTGAAGATCGTGGCCGATGTCGCCGACGGCGCGTGGACGGTCGATTCCTCGGTGGCCGAGCTGCCGATCGAGGTGCCCGAGATCCAGTGGGACGGGAAGACTTTCGTCTACCGGCAACGGCCGATGGCGGCGCCCGCCGACAGTGTGCTGGCCGAGGCCGATCTGTACGGGCCGCGCTGGGCGACGGTGCGCGCGTTCGGGGCGGCCAATGATCTCGATGTCATCGAGGTGGATCCGGCGGGGGCGCGGATCGGTATCGCGGCCACCGGCACCACCTTCGACGCGGTCCGGCAGGCGCTGGTTGATCTCGGCGTCGACGAGGCGGCCATGCACCGCGCCGGAATTCGCTTGCTGCGCATCGGGATGCCGTATCCCGTGGGCGCGCACCGGGTGCTGGAGTTCGCGCACGGGCTGGAGCAGGTGATCGTGGTCGAGGACAAGACCGCGTTCATCGAGACGCAGATCCGCGAAATCCTGTACGGGACAGCGGATGCGCCGCGGATCATCGGCAAGCTGGATGCGAACGGCATGCCGCTCATGCCGTTCGACGGCGAGCTCACCGCCGGTCGGCTGCTGGCTCCGCTGCGCCGGGTGCTGCGCGATCACATCGAGTTGAAAAAGGCTCCGCCGCCGCCGCTTTCGCTGGAGGTGCTGTCGGCCAAGCGGACGCCGTACTTCTGCAGCGGCTGCCCGCACAATCGCTCCACCGCGATTCCGGAGGGCTCGATCGGCGGTGGCGGCATCGGCTGCCACACCCTGGTGACGCTGTCCGGGCGCAGCGACAGCGCGGTGACCGGGCTGACGCAGATGGGCGGCGAGGGCAGCCAGTGGATCGGGCAGGCGCCGTTCACCGATGTGCCGCATCTGTTCCAGAACATCGGCGACGGCACGTTCTTCCACTCCGGGCAGCTGGCCGTGCAGGCGTGCGTGGCCGCCGGGGTGAACATCACCTACAAGCTGCTGTGGAACGAAGTCGTAGCCATGACCGGCGCGCAAGACGTCGAGGGCGGGCTGACGGTCGCGAAGCTGACCCACAAGCTCACCACCGAGGGCGTCAAGCAGATCATCATCTGCGCCGACGAACCCAAGCGGCACAATAAGAAAGCGCTCGCCAAGGGCACGCTGCTGTGGCATCGCGACCGGCTCGACGAGGCGCAGAAGCTGCTGCGCGAGGTCAAGGGCGTGACCGTGCTGATCTACGACCAGCACTGCGCCGCCGACGCCCGGCGGCAGCGCAAGCGGGGGACGCTGCCGGTGCGCAATACCCGTGTGGTGATCAACGAGGCGGTGTGCGAGGGCTGCGGCGATTGCGGCACCAAGTCGAACTGCCTGTCGGTGCAGCCGGTGGAGACCGAGTTCGGGCGCAAGACGCGCATCGACCAGACTTCGTGCAATACCGATTACAGCTGCCTCGATGGCGATTGCCCGTCGTTCGTGACCGTGGAGGTGAACCCGGAGGCCAAGGGGCGCAAGGGGTCCAAGGCCGCCAAGCGGAAGACCGCCGAACCGCCGACGGTGGCCGATCCGGGTCTGGGCGCACCGCTGGGTACACAGAACGTGCTGATCGCGGGCATCGGCGGCACCGGCATCGTGACGGTCAACCAGGTGCTGGCGACCGCCGCGTTGCGGGCCGGGTACCCGGTGGAGAGCCTGGACCAGATCGGGCTGAGCCAGAAGGCCGGTCCGGTGCTGTCCCACCTGCGGTTCGCCACAACGGAATTGGAGCCGTCGAACCGGCTCACCCCCGGCAGCGCGGACTGCATCATGGCGATCGACCTGCTGGGCGCGGCCGATCCCAAGAACCTCCAGTACGGCAACCCGGAGGCCACCGTCGTGGTCGCCTCGACCAGTCAGACGCCGACCGGTGACATGGTCTACGACAAGTCGGTCACCTACCCCGAGACCGGATCGCTGCTGGATCGTCTTGCGGCGGTGTCAGATTCGATGTTCTCCTTCGACGCCCTGGCGGCCGCGCAGCAGCTGTTCGGCAATACCGCCGCGGCCAACTTCCTCATGGTCGGCGCGGCCTTCCAGACCGGTGGCCTGCGACTGCCCGCCGCGGCGATCGAAGAGGCGATCACCATCAACGGTGTCGCGGTGGCGGCCAATATCGCCGCCTTCCGCTGGGGCCGGGTGGCCATCGCCGACCCGGACGCCTTCGCGGTGGCGACCGAACCGGCCGCGGCGCGGCGTGCCGCCCGCGCGGTTCCCGCGGAACTGCTGGCGGGCACCGATTTCCACGGTGAGGTGCGGCGGATCGTCGAGCTGCGCGCCGCCGAACTGGTCGGCTACCAGAACGCGAAGGTCGCCCGCCGCTACATCGACACGGTCCAGGCCGCATGGACCGCCGAACGCGCGGTCACCGACCGCACCGACTTCAGCGAAGCCGTGGCCCGCGGCCTGTACAAGTTCACCGCCTACAAGGACGAGTACGAGGTAGCCCGTCTCCTGGTCGACCCCGCCTTCCTCGACGAGGTCAAGGCCCAGGTCCCCGACGGCGAAAACCTCACCTACAAACTGCATCCCCCGGTCCTGCGGGCCCTCGGCCGCAAGAAGAAGATCGGCCTCACCCCCAAATCCCATGTGGCCCTGAAACTCCTCGCCAAGGGCAAGTCCCTGCGCGGCACCAAACTCGACCCCTTCGGCTACGCCCGCGTCCGAAAGGTCGAGCGCGAACTCCTCTCCCACTACACGGAGATGATCCACCGCCTCGCCTCCGGCCTGACCGACCAGACCTACGCCACCGCCACCGAGGCCGCTGGCCTGCCCGACCTGGTCCGCGGCTACGAGGACATCAAGCTCGCCAACGTCGAGCTCTACCGCACCCGCCTCCGCGAACTCGGCCTCGACGGCTGACCACAAAACCGAAACACACTCTCCGGTCATTTTCGGAATGACACCCGTCATTCCGTGATGTCCGGTGCTCACCGCCGCCACCATGCGGCACCCACCAGCCGCCACAAGCGGCGACCAGGAAAGGAATCGATTGTGACCGCAATGCACACCGAGGCACGGGTTTTCGGGCGCTCGCAGGAGTTGAGCGGGCGACGGCACGAGCAGGTGGTGTTCTGCGAGGACGACAAGAGCGGGCTCAAGGCGATCATCGCGATTCACTCGACCACGTTGGGGCCCGCGCTGGGTGGGACGCGGATGTACCCGTACGCGAGCGAGTCGGCGGCGCTGGATGATGTGCTGCGGCTGTCGTGGGGCATGACGTACAAGGCCGCGGCGGCGGGGTGCGATCTGGGTGGCGGCAAGGCCGTCATCATCGGTGATCCGGCGGTGGACAAGAGCGAGGAGCTGTTCGTGGCGTACGCACGGTTCGTGGAATCGCTTGGCGGGCGGTACATCACGGCGGGTGATGTCGGCACCAACACCGATGATCTGGATACGATCGGCCGCTACACCGGCTATGTGACCGGCCGCAGCAAGGCCGCGGGCGGGTCCGGCGACAGCGCGCGGCTGACCGCACTCGGCGTCTTCAACGCCATGCGCGCCGGGGCCGAATCCGTTTGGGGCGCACCGACCCTGGCGGGCCGCACGGTCGGCGTCGAGGGCGTCGGCAAGGTCGGCAACGAGCTCATCCAGCTGCTGCTCGCCGACGGCGCGGAGGTCTGCGCCACCGACGTGAACCAGGCCGCGCTGGAACGCATTTCGAAGACCAATCCCTCGGTTCGACTGTTGAGCAATGTCTCCACCGCTCCGGTCGACGTCTACGCCCCCTGCGCCCTCGGCGGCACGCTCACCGCGTCCTCGGCCGAGGCCATCGAGGCGAAACTCGTCTGCGGCGCCGCCAACAACCAGTTGGCCACGCCCGCGGTGGAATACGCCCTGAACGAGCGCGGCATCACCTGGGTCCCGGATTTCGTGGCCAATGCCGGCGGACTCATTCAGGTGGCCGGTGAGCTGCGCCAGGCGGCGCCGGCCGAGGTCGAAGACGCGGTGAGGGGCATCTTCGACCGTTGCCGCGACATCATCGCGGAAAGCAAGGCCGAGGGAATCGGCACCGGCGCGGCGGCCAACAGGTTCGCGGAGCGGCGTCTGGACGCCATTCCGCGGGCCCTCTGATCGCCGTAGTTTTCAGAGAGGAGACGCAAAGTGGCGTTCGCGAGCGGAGTGTTCCGCACCAAGTCCGTCGAGCAATCGATCAGGGATACCGATGAGCCGGATTCCAAGCTACGCAAGGACCTGACGGCGAGGGATCTCACCATCTTCGGTGTCGCCGTGGTCATCGGGGCGGGCATCTTCACCCTCACCGCCCGGACCGCGGGCACGGTGGCGGGGCCCTCGGTCTCGCTGGCCTTCGTGTTCGCGGCCATCGCGTGCGGATTGACGGCGTTGTGCTACGCCGAATTCGCCTCGACGGTGCCGGTGGCGGGCAGTGCGTACACCTTCGCGTACGCCACTTTCGGCGAGGTCATCGCCTGGATCATCGGGTGGGACCTGATTCTCGAGTTCGCCCTCGCGGTCTCGGTGGTCGCCAAGGGGTGGTCGCAGTATCTCGGCGAGGTACTCGGCAATGTGGTGAATCCGGTCGCACACGTCGGGTCGATCTCCTTCGACTGGGGCGCGGTACTGATCATCGCGATCGTCGGCGTGCTGCTGGCCACCGGGACCAAGCTGTCCTCGCGCGTCTCGGCCGTCGCGGTCGCCATCAAGCTGGCCGTGATCGCGCTGGTGCTGGTGGTCGGCGCGACCTACTTCAAGGCCTCCAACCTGAGCCCCTACATTCCGCCGTCGCAGCCCTCGGAGCAGGCGGGCGGCGTGCACCAGTCGCTGTTCTCCTTCCTGACCGGTTCGGGCGGAACAACTTTCGGCTGGTTCGGCCTGCTGTCCGCGGCCTCGCTGGTGTTCTTCGCCTTCGTCGGCTTCGACGTGGTCGCCACCACCGCCGAGGAGACCCGCAACCCGCAGCGTGACGTCCCGCGCGGCATCTTCGGCTCGCTGGCCATCGTGACCGTGCTGTACGTGGCGGTCTCGCTGGTGCTCACCGGCATGGTGCCCTACACCGACCTGGCCAATGGAAACGCCACCCTGGCAACGGCTTTCGCCCTGCACGGCGCCACCTGGGTGAAGAACATCATCTCCATCGGCGCGCTCGCGGGCCTGTCGACGGTGGTCATGGTCATGTTCCTGGGCCAGACCCGGGTGCTGTTCGCCATGGCCCGCGACGGCCTGCTCCCCCGCGGCCTCGCCCACACCGGCAAGCACGGCACCCCGGTCCGGCTGACCGTCATCGTCGGCGTCGTCTGCGCCCTGCTGGCCGGGTTCGTGGACTTCGGCACGCTCGAGGAAATGGTGAACATCGGCACCCTGGTGGCGTTCGTCCTGGTCTCCCTGGGCGTCCCGATCCTGCGCCGCATGCGCCCCGACCTGAAGCGCGGCTTCCGTGTCCCGCTGGTCCCGCTGATCCCGATCCTGGCCGCCCTGGCCTGCCTGTGGCTGATGCTCAACCTGTCCATCGAGACCTGGCTGCGCTTCGTGATCTGGATGGCGATCGGCGTCGTCATCTACTTCGCGTACAGCCGTTCGCATTCGGTGCTGGGCAAGCGCGGCACTCCGGAGTCCGCCCCCGCCCAGGAATCCATCCCGTCACCCTCACCGGACCCCGTCCCCTAGCCTGGTTCGACCAAGATCAGGGAGCTCTCACACCGGAATTTCGCCCGAATTCCAGCAGTGAGAGCTCCCTGATCTTGTTTCGGGGGGTGGTGGGATTCGGGACATTGGTCAGTGTCGGGG